>NZ_BBAD01000051.1 GCF_001311075.1 Secundilactobacillus similis DSM 23365 = JCM 2765 | reverse complement strand
CGGCTCAGACCGGCCCCACAGCTGGAACCTAGTCGCTGACCGGAATCGTCAGTTCACACAAATCACATTTCACAAACTCACATCAATGATGCTTACGCTGGACACAAGCGATAGCGGCTCCTAGGAATGGAAACAAAAATATACAACAGCGACTATCAGTGTTAGAGTTAGACAGACAGTAAAATTAACGGATAAAAGGAGCGGTTAACATGGAAGCTTTAGCGACGCAGTTAAGTCAGCAATTACCCTATGAGGTGCGGGCACTGAGCCATGAAGATGATGCGCAGATTTATGCGCTTCAAAAACAGTATCAGCGGTATTTTGATTTATTTATGGATCATAAGCTAACCCAGCGCGAGGCGACTTCTGATTTAGACGAATTGGCTGCTGAAGCGGCGGTTGCGCAGAAACAATACCTGGGTTTCTTTGACGAGGGACAGTTAATGGGCACGGTTGATTTGACGATTGATTATCCGCTACCTCAATTAGTTTGGCTCGGACAGTATTTTACCGACCAAAATATCTCGGCAATGCAACGACGGGAGATGTTGGAGAATATTTTACAGACGCTCAAGCAGTTGACGGCTGTTCAAGTTCAGTTATTCGTTCTAAAAGCGGATAAGGACGGCCAACAGTTTTACCAACAATTGGCGTTTGAACCCATTAGCGAAACTCGGACAACCATTGCTGGGGACTGGGTTGACGTGGCGATTTATCAACGGAATTTATAACCAAAACAAGGAAAAAACGCATCTCTAGCGAAAGTACGTTCGGTGTGGTAGAATAGACAGACATGTGTGGGGAAGCAACTTAGCTTGCCTACTTTTTGAGTGCGACAATAGTATTGGAGGTTGCGATTAATGATTGAACGTCAGGAAAATCGACCGTTTGAATTGGTCTCGAAGTATCAGCACGGGGGACCAACCGGGTGCGATTCAGGAGTTAACGGATGGCATCATTGCGGGTAAAAAAGCCCAGGTTCTACTGGGGGCGACCGGGACCGGTAAGACGTTTACGATTTCAAACGTCATCAAAAACGTCAATAAACCGACGCTGATCTTATCGCATAATAAAACGCTGGTTGGGCAATTGTATGGTGAATTCAAGGAGTTTTTCCCGAACAACGCGGTGGAGTACTTTGTGAGTTACTATGACTATTACCAACCAGAAGCCTATGTGCCATCGAGCGATACGTATATCGAAAAAGATTCATCGGTGAACGATGAAATTGATAAATTACGGCACTCGGCGACCAGCTCACTGTTAGAACGAAATGATGTCATCGTCGTGGCTTCGGTGTCCTCAATCTTTGGTTTGGGGGATCCAACCGAGTATAAGAACCATACCGTTTCGCTTCGGGTGGGTGACGAAATCGAACGGAACGATTTAATGCGTAAATTAGTTGATATTCAGTTCGAACGCAACGACATCGATTTTCAACGGGGCCGTTTCCGGGTTCACGGTGACGTGATTGAGATTTTCCCAGCTTCTCGTGATGAACGGGCCTTGCGCGTGGAATTCTTCGGTGATGAAATTGATCGGATTCGAGAAGTGGACGCCTTAACCGGCGAAATTATCGGGGATCGGCAACACGTCGCCATCTTCCCGGCGACCCACTTTATGACCAACGATGATATTATGGATAATGCTATCGATGGGATTCAGGCTGAGTTGGACGATCGGTTAAAAGTATTGGAAGGCGAAGGTAAGTTGCTGGAAGCCCAACGGCTCAAGCAACGGACCACGTACGATATTGAAATGTTGCGGGAAATGGGCTACACCAACGGCATCGAAAACTATTCCCGTTTCATGGATGGCCGGAAACCTGGCGAACCACCGTACACGTTACTGGATTTCTTCCCTGATGACTTCTTATTAGTTGTCGACGAATCTCACGTAACGATGCCACAGGTTCGTGGAATGTACAATGGTGACCGTTCCCGGAAACAACAATTAGTTGATTACGGGTTCCGGTTGCCGAGTGCGCTGGATAACCGGCCACTCAAACTGAATGAATTTGAACAACACGTGAACCAAGTCGTCTACATGTCCGCCACGCCTGGGGATTACGAAATGGCGCAAACTGATGACGTCATCGAACAGATCATTCGGCCGACTGGCTTGCTGGATCCGACCGTTGAAGTGCGGCCAATTATGGGCCAAATGGATGACTTGGTTGGCGAGATCAACAAGCGAATTGACGCGGACGAACGGGTATTTGTCACCACCTTGACGAAGAAGATGTCCGAAGATTTGACCGACTACTTGAAAGATCTGGGAATCAAGGTGGCTTACCTGCACAGTGATATCAAGACCTTGGAGCGGACGGAAATTATCCGGGATCTGCGGTTAGGCAAATACGACGTGTTAGTCGGTATCAACCTGTTGCGTGAAGGGATCGACGTTCCAGAAGTGTCCTTGGTCGCTATTTTGGATGCGGATAAGGAAGGCTTCTTGCGTAACGAACGGTCGCTGATTCAAACAATGGGTCGGGCTGCCCGGAACGAACACGGGGCGGTTATTATGTATGCCGACCACGTGACTGATTCAATGCAACGCGCGATGGATGAAACGGCCCGTCGTCGTGAGATTCAAACCAAGTACAACACTGAACACGGCATTACACCGAAGACTATTAAAAAGGAAATTCGTGACCTGATCAGTGTCACGAAGCCAGCTGGTGACAGTGGCGAAAAGGACGATTTCGTGGAGAGCGATTTCGAATCCATGACCCACGAAGAACAGTTGGATATGATTGGCAAACTTGAAAACGAAATGCGTGCGGCGGCTAAAAAGTTGGACTTCGAACACGCAGCCACACTTCGCGATACCGTACTAGAACTGAAAGCACAGTTGGATTAGGACAGGGGGATCATTTTTGGCTAACGACTATATTGATATTCACGGGGCTCGCGCCCATAACTTAAAGAACATTAACGTTAAGATACCGAAGAATAAGTTGGTTGTTGTGACGGGACTATCAGGGTCAGGGAAGAGTTCCCTGGCGTTTGATACGCTATACGCTGAAGGCCAACGGCGCTACGTCCAAAGTCTTTCGGCGTACGCACGTCAATTCTTGGGTCAGATGGATAAACCGGACGTCGATTCGATCGATGGCCTATCACCGGCAATTTCAATTGACCAAAAGACCACGTCAAAGAACCCCCGGTCGACTGTCGGAACGGTGACGGAGATCAACGACTACCTCCGTTTGTTATGGGCTCGAGTTGGGACACCAATCTGTCCTAATGATGGGACCGAAATCACCAGTCAAACCGTTGAACAGATGGTTGATAAGGTGTTGGCGTTACCTGAACGCACCAAGTTGCAGATTTTGTCACCAATCGTGCGGGAGAAGAAGGGCCAACACAAGAAAGTCTTCGATAAGATCAAACGTGAAGGCTTCGTGCGGGTTCGGATCGATGGTGAAGTTCATGATGTTGATGAGGACATTGAGCTTACCAAGAACCAGATGCACTCGATCGATATCGTGGTGGACCGGATCGTGGTTAAAGACGGTATCCGCTCGCGGTTATTCGATTCCTTCGAAGCTGCCTTACGCTTGAGTGGTGGCTACGCGGTCGCTGATTTGATTGATGGCGAACCAATCTTATTCTCCGAACACTACGCCTGCCCAATTTGTGGCTTTACGGTCGGTGAATTGGAACCTCGCTTGTTCTCATTTAACGCGCCATTTGGGGCCTGTCCAGATTGTGACGGGTTAGGGATGAAGCTGGAAGTCGATCCAGACTTGATCGTGCCCGATGACAGCCTTACCTTGGCTGAAGGGGCCTTGGCACCATGGAATTCGAGTTCCAAATACTATCCTGAGATGTTACGGCAAGCCTGTGAGCAAGCCGGTATTTCAATGGATACGCCTTGGAAGGAACTGTCTAAGGATGACCGCAACTTTGTGCTATTTGGTTCGAAGGGCAAGTCGCTGCATTTCCGCTTAGATAGTGACTTTGGTGGTGTTCGGGAAACGGATGCGCCCTTTGAAGGGGTGATCAATAACGTTGATCGTCGTTACCACAGCGGTTCTGACTTCACACAAGGCCAAATGCAACAGTACTTCCGGGAACTGACCTGTCAAACTTGTCATGGCTACCGGTTGAACCGGAAGGCTTTGGCGGTTAAAGTTGGCGGTCACCACATAGGTGAAGTTTCTGATTTAGCCATTGGCAAGGAACTGCCATTCTTTGATGACCTCCAATTCAGTGAACAAAACGAAACCATTGCGCGGCCAATCTTGAAGGAAATTCGGGATCGGTTAACGTTCTTGGAAAACGTTGGTTTAGACTACTTGACGTTAAGTCGGGCCGCTCGAACGCTATCTGGTGGGGAAGCCCAACGGATTCGGTTAGCAACGCAAATTGGGTCAAACTTATCCGGGGTGCTCTACATCTTGGACGAACCATCAATTGGGTTGCACCAACGCGATAATGACCGCTTGATTGCGTCGTTAAAGAAGATGCGTGATCTTGGTAACACCTTAATCGTTGTCGAACACGATGAGGACACCATGTTGGCGGCGGACTACCTGATCGATATTGGACCAGGGGCCGGCGAGCATGGTGGTGAGGTCATGGCAGCTGGGACGCCTAAACAGGTTGTAAAGACCAAGAAGTCGCTGACTGGCCAGTATTTGGCCGGCAAGAAGTTTGTGCCGATTCCAGAAACTCGTCGTCAAGGCAACGGCAAGAAGATTCGGATCACTGGAGCGGCGGAAAATAACCTGAAGGATATCACCGTTGATTTTCCACTGGGTGAATTTGTGGTCGTCACTGGGGTTTCCGGTTCCGGGAAGTCCACGCTGGTCAACACCATTTTGAAACGGGTGCTGGCGCAAAAAATCAACCGCAATTCTGAGAAACCGGGTAAATACAAGTCAGTCAGCGGTATCAAAAATATTGAAAAGATCGTCGACATCGACCAAAGTCCTATCGGTCGGACACCACGGAGTAACCCGGCAACGTATACCGGCGTCTTTGATGACATTCGCGGGTTGTTTGCGCAAACCAGTGAAGCCAAGCTACGCGGTTACCAAAAGGGTCGCTTTAGCTTCAACGTGAAGGGTGGCCGTTGTGAGGCCTGTCACGGTGACGGTATTTTGAAGATCGAAATGAACTTTTTGCCCGACGTTTACGTGCCGTGTGAAGTGTGTCATGGTAACCGGTATAACTCAGAAACGCTGGAAGTTGAGTACAAAGGCAAGAACATCGCCGAAGTGCTGAACATGACGGTGGATCAAGCGCTGGACTTCTTTAGCGCGATTCCTAAGATCACCCGGAAGCTGCAAACGATTCACGATGTTGGTTTGGGCTACGTGTCACTTGGCCAATCAGCCACGACCTTGTCTGGTGGGGAAGCTCAACGGATGAAGCTAGCGTCAGAATTGCAGAAGCGTTCCGATGGGAAAAACTTCTACATCCTAGATGAACCAACGACTGGGCTACACGTTGATGATATTAAGCGCCTGTTAGACGTACTTCACCGGTTGGTGGATAACGGTAACACCGTGTTGATCATCGAACATAACTTAGATGTCATTAAGACCGCCGATCACCTGATCGACTTAGGGCCTGAAGGTGGCGATGGTGGTGGCCAAGTGGTCGCTACTGGGACACCTGAAGAACTAGCTCAAGTGAAGGAAAGCTACACCGGTCATTATCTGGCACCGATTCTTGAACGGGATCGACAACGGATGGCGGAACAACAAAAGAATTAATGAAACGGTAAGCACCATGATAGCCTATTTGATGGCAATCATGGTGCTTTTTTGTGGCCTGAATTGATTTGAAAAGTTTAATTTCACAAACCTGCACAATGAACCCAGAACTATACAGTGGTAAAAATTAGGCCGACATTAAATGAATAATGTTTTAAAATTGGCCAACAAAGATGTAAATGTGTGATAAATGTAACAGAAACGTAATTTTAAACGCTGGTATTTTTACAATTTAGCACTATAATTTATCTTGGAGCATACTTAAATTTACCACTTTTATATATCGTGAATTGTATGAAAAATGCTAACTTGAATCGAGCGACGGGAAACTGGATTTAATGGGGGACTAACTTACGTTTAGGAAGCGCTTAAGTGGGATTAAGCGCGAGTAACTTAGTTAAGTTAAACAATTGAATAATCACTCATTAACACTAGGGGACCATTGTTCGCAATACGGAGGGGTAACAATGGGGAAGTTAAGTCATTGTAATCATCATTTGGAGAAGGATCTTGCAACTAAAACGGAGCGGTTTAAGCTTTATAAGGCAGGCAAACTCTGGCTGGTTGCCGGTGTCGCAACGTTTTCGTTTGGTTTGGCCCAGTTGGGCGTGACAGTTGATGCGCATGCTGATGTGGCGTCAACCGATACAACGGACGTATCAGGACAAGCAACGGGGAGTCAAACGATTCAACAAAAAGAAGTGGCGCTGTCGGAGAATTCGGCAACGTCTAGTTCTGCTACTTCGGGTACAGTAGCGACAACGTCGAGTTCAGCGGCCGAGACTGCCGGTGACAGTTCGAATGTGACTAATAGTAACGTAACGACGGGTGAAACCGGTGTGACCGAAGAACCGACCACAGCTGATAAAAACGCTACCGATGTGCCGTCAGTCGAGGTACCGGCAACGCTTGATGATCCGGATGCAACGACTAAAACAGGTTCAAGTGAAGAGACACAGGCAACGAACGCCAGTGCCTCTAATTCGAGTACCAACAGTGTTGTGAGGTATAAGAATCAGGTAGGGGCGGTTTCAACGGATGGCACATCAACGGCCACTGATACGACCGGTACGACTGATGGCACAACGGCAGATGGTACAACCACGGCAACCACAGCTACTGATAAGTTGCCAGCTGGGTTCTCGGTTTCGGATCCAGATTATGCGGCAGGGACTTATGCGGCTTCGGTAAAGGATACCGGCGATCAATATACTTATTTTGAAGTATCAAAAGGGAGCTATGATCTTGCCCTTTCAACGGACCGGGATACGGCTTCGAAAACTTATGTGACTGTGGCTCAGAAGACTGCCGATACTTGGAAAGTGCTCTCTACCCAAGATATTACAGAAAAAACTCAGTATACTGATACAACTACTGGCCTGACGGTTAATAATGATGCAACCAGCGTCTATGTACGGTCGTCAGTGGGAACTTACAAAATTGTAACGAACGTATTTGGTTACCTCGATGGTGAATTTAAAGCAGGCACCACAACGTTATTGGACTGGAGTGGCGATGCGGTTTTAAAACCAATCCAGCAAACACAAACGACTAATTATGTTGACCAAAACGGTAATCAAATTGCGGATTCAGTTCAAATGACGGGGTTATCAGGTCAAAAATACACGACTGAACCTTCGACAGAAATTACGGGTTACGATTCCACAGCAAGTGCTAACGCTGATGGTTACATGTCACCATTTGTGGAAAATGACCAAACAATGACTGAAGTACTTTATAAATCAGGTGATGGTGCCAAGTGGGGGACATTGACGTATACAGTTAGTGACGTGAACGCTGGGACAATCGATTGGAAATTTATAGATGCTACCAATGGTGCAAATTATAAGGGTACCTTGACATATGATATCGTAACTGGAAAGCCAGGAACTGCTGGCGCCTTTCCATCCTATCAGGTTGTCAACCCTTATATTCCACAAACAACAACCATCACCTACACTTACGATGCATCTAAAGTCGAAGTAAATGTTCATCACGTTGATGAAAAAGGATACTCGATTGGAACGGATACTACTCTAAAGGGCAAATTTAACGAAGCAATCTCGATTACTGCTAGCAATATTACCGGCTACACATACAACCAAGACTTCGCTGCAACCGCAACGGACAACGCTGCTAGCTACACCGTGACGTCACTTGCAGATGATAACACGGTGACATTGCACTACACTGCTAATCCGGAAACATTAGTGATCAAGCACGTTGATGAAGATGGTAACGCGATTGCGACTGCCGATGACCAGACAGTGACGTCAACATACAATACGAACGTTCAATTGACTGAGGTTGATAAAAATTACAACATTACCGGCTATGAATTAGCTACTGATATGCCGAGAACCTACACGATGGTTGATGGCGAGAACGTCGTTACCTTGAGCTACATCCAGCAGCAACCAATCACAGTCAACTATGTCGACCAAGCAGGCCAAGCGATTGACCAAACGCTAATCACTAACCCAGAAACTTCATTAGCCGGAATCGTCGGTGAAACGGTATCTGTACCAAGTCCAACCATCACGGGTTACACGGCCTACGCCACGAACCCGACCAATTACACGGTCATCGATGGCGATAACGCAATTACGCTAAAATACGTCAAAACGCAGGTCACTGTTTCAGTAGACGGCGATGGCAACGTTGTCGATGGTAATGGTAACAAAATTACAGCCGGAACTGCGGTAGATGGTAGTCAAGGGACTGGAGCGCCAGTTTGGCCAACTAGTTTAACGGATGATGGGTTAACAGGTAATGATAAAAACACGAATCCGGATGTGAATAAAGATGATTTGGATCGTGCGATTCGAGAAACGGTTTATACGTTGGATCAGACGGGGAAAGTGACTTTGACGTCCAATGTTTGGGCCTACTTTACGCGCACAGCAACCGTTGATTTTTCTGACCCGGACAAGCCAACTGTCAGTTTTGGTGATTGGACGGCAACGGCTGGCCCCCAAACTGTAACGGCTGCAAAAGGCACTGATTTCCAGCCAGCACTTGATTATGAACTTGCGCAAGATGTTACGGATAAGGCGGGTCAATCTTGGTACCTTTTTGACGCAACTGGTGAGGCATTGACTCCAGCTACTTTAACTTTGGGAAATCAGACAAAGTCAGGACTAGCGGCCCAACAAGTCACCCCTGACAGCAAGGATTCAACCTTCTACATTGTCTTTACCAACGACAAAACGTTCACGCGAACGATTAATTACGTCAACCAAGCTGATCAAAGTGTTGTTGCCGATAAGGTCACCCAAACGGTCACCTATCATCAGATTCCAACGTTAACCGTCACTGCAGGCACCCCAACGGTAACGGTAGGTGACTGGACGACGACGGCTGCCGACTTTGCGGCAGTTGATTCGCCGACAGTAACTGGTTTATACGCATTGACGCAAACAACGCCAGCTGAAACGACAGATCCAGCCACGAGCGCTGCAACTGAATCCGTAACGGTGAATTACGTTGCGGGCCAGCAAACGGTCACAATCAACTACGTCGGGTTGCCGGATACCTTGAAGCCAACCCAAACGAGTATCAGTGGTGATACTGGAACGACCACGACATTGACGCCAACCGAAGTGACTGGTTATCAGGCGGATGCGAAGCAATATGATGTTAGTTTTGCGGTTGGTGAAGATGGCGCACTTGTGACGCCAAGCATCACAGTGACGTACGTTGCGGCAGCTCACGGCTATACCATCACGCCCGTAACAGAAGACAATGTTGAGATTGGAACGCCGATTGACGAACAGGGGACGACCGCCACGACCATTAGTGATGGTGATTACCCAGATGTTGAAGGTTATACGGTTAAGCCGGGCCAGAATTTGACGGTACCAGCCGGTGATACCCCAATCTCAGTCACTTATACGCCAAATACAGTCACGCAGAAGGTAACCATTCCAAGTACAACGCAAAAAGGTGACGGAACGGTTATTGATGAGACGCCGGTTGAAGTTGAAGTAACTGGTAAAACAGGCGAAGCAGTGTCCATTACGGTGCCACCAAAAACGGGTTATACAACCAATCCAACAACGATAACGGGAACGGTCAATCCGAATGGGACGATTACGATTCCGGACACAACGACGATCACGTATGAACCAAAGACAGCAACGCAAACAATTTCAATTCCAAGTACAACGGAAGATAGCGATGGCAATCCGACCGATAGTACGCCCGTTACTGTTGACGTCACAGGTAAAACTGGTGATCAAGTTCCGATTACGGTACCAACTAAAACGGGCTATACGCCAAGTCAATCGACGGTGATGGGAACGGTCAACCCGGATGGGACGATTACGATTCCGGATGAGACGACAATCGTCTACACACCAAATCCAGTCAAACAGACCATTCCGGTGCCAAGCACGACGGAAAATAGTGCTGGAAAAGTTATCGATAACACACCAGTTAATGTCGAGGTTGTCGGAAAAACGGGTGATGCAGTTTCCGTTACGGTACCACCGAAGGCCGGTTATACACCAGAACAAGCAACGATTCCGGCGACAATTAATGATGATGGTACAGTAACGATCCCAGCCGATACAACAATAACGTATCAGCCAAATACGGTCACCCAAACCGTGACGATTCCAACTGAGACGGCGGATAGTGACGGGACAATCACCGAAGACACCACACCATTCACAATTAAAAAAACCGGTAAAACGGGCGATTCGGTTGAAATTACGTTACCAATAAGAGATGGCTATACGACGACCACGCCGGTAATCACAGCAACAGTTGAGCCAGATGGGACAATTAAGGTTCCGGATGGGACTAAGGTCACGTATACGCCAGTTGAGGTCACCCAAACCGTGACGATTCCAACTGCAACGGAGGGTGTTGACGGGACAATCACCGATGATGCCAAACCATTTACCGTTGAAGAAACTGGCAAAACGGGTGATGCTATTGAAATTACGCTACCACCGAAGGCCGCTATACGCCAGATCACGCAACTGTCACAGCAACTGTTAATGATGATGGCACCATCACGATTCCTGAAGATGAAACGGTAACGTATGAACGGAATACGGTCACTCGAACAGTGACGATTCCAACTGCAACGGAGGGTGTTGACGGGACAATCACCGATGATACTAAACCATTTACCATTGAAGAAACTGGTAAAACGGGTGATGCGATTGCAATCACGGTACCATCAAGAGATGGTTATACAACAGCTCCCGCAACTGTTGTGGCAACGGTTACGCCAGATGGGACCATCACGATTCCAACTGATACTAAGGTGACCTATACGCCAAAAGAAATCACAACGACAGTTTCAATTCCAAGTACGACGCAAGATGGTGACGGCGCAACAACTGATAAAACGCCGATTAGCGTTAAGGTAACTGGTAAGACTGGTGAAGAAGTGCCAATCGCAGTACCAGAAAAACCCGGTTATATTGCAAGTCAAACATCAGTGACTGGAACAGTCAAACCAGATGGGACGATTTCAATTCCAGAGGAGACCACGATTACCTATACACCAAAGGAAGTTACCAATACAGTCACTGTCCCAACTGCTACGGAGGGGAACGATGGAATCGTCACCGAAGATACCACACCATTTTCCGTTGAAAAAACTGGTAAAACGGGTGATTCTATTGAAGTTACGTTGCCACCAAAAGCGGGGTATACGCCAGATCAAGCAACCGTTACGGCAACCGTTAATGATGACGGCACCATCACAATTCCTAAAGATGAAACGGTAACGTATGAACGAAATACGGTCACCAAAACCGTGACGATTCCAACTGAGACGGTAGGTAGTGACGGGACAATTACCGATGATGACAAACCGTTTACCATTGAAGAAACCGGTAAAACGGGTGACGCTATTGAAATTACGCTACCACCAAGAGATGGTTATACAACAGCTCCCGCAACGGTTACGGCAACGGTTACGCCAGATGGGACCATCACGATTCCAACTGATACTAAGGTGACCTATACACCAAAAGAATTTACCGATACGGTTACGATTCCAAGTACGACACAAGATGGTGGCGGCGCAACAACTGATGAAACGCCAATCAGCGTTGAGGTAACGGGTAAGACTGGTGAAGAAGTGCCAATCGCAGTACCAGAAAAGCCTGGTTATACGGCAAGTCAAACAACAGTGACAGGAACGGTCGAACCGGATGGGACGATTTCAATTCCAGATAACACCACAGTTACCTATACGCCAAAGGACACCACAACGACAGTTCGATTCCAAGCACAACGGAAGATGGCGATGGTAACGTAACTGATAAAACGCCAATTAGCGTTGAGGTAACAGGTAAAACCGGTGAAGAAGTGCCAATCGCAGTACCAGAAAAGCCTGGTTATACGGCAAGCCAAACGTCAGTGACAGGAACGGTCGAACCGGATGGGACGATTTCAATTCCAGAGGAGACCACGATTACCTATACGCCAAAAGATACTACAGCCACAGTTTCGATTCCAAGCACAACAAAAGACGGCGATGGTAATGTAACTGATGAAACGCCAATCAGCGTTGAGGTAACGGGTAAGACTGGTGAAGAAGTGCCGATCACAGTACCAGAAAAACCCGGTTATACGGCAAATCAAACGTCAGTGACAGGAACGGTCAAACCAGATGGAACGATTTCAGTTCCTGAGAATACGACGATCACGTACACGCCAAATTCAGTAACAAACACAGTTTCAATTCCAAGTACGACTCCAGGCAACGATGGTGGTCCAGCTGATACGACACCAGTAGTTAGTGATCCAATTACCGGCCATACGGGTGATGTTGTCACTGTAGATGTGCCAACTAAAACGGGTTACACGCCAAGTCAAACGACAGTGACCGGTACGATCAACCCAGATGGCACGATCACAACAACGGATAAAGTAACCTATACACCAAAATCAGTAACCAAAACAGTTTCGATTCCAAGCACCACAATGAACAGCGATAAGACAGTTCGAAACGATGATCCAGTAACGAGTGTTGAAGTAACTGGAAAAACCGGTGATCATGTCACGGTACCAGTACCAGCAAAGGATGGTTACACACCAAATAAAGAGACCGTCACTGGTATCGTTAACCCAGATGGCACGATCTCGACAACTGAAACTGTTGCCTACACACCAAACGATGTAACAGGCACCATTAGTATTCCAACAATCACGAAGGGTGGTAATACTCAACCAACAACAAGTGGTACGATTAGCACACCAGTCAGTGGTGCTACTGGTGACACGGTAACGGTAGACGTCGAGGGCAAACCAGGCTACAGTCAAGACAAAACGACAGTGACCGGTACAATCAACCCAGATGGCACAATTACGACAACTGAAACAGTGACGTACACGCCAATTAAAGTAACCGGTAGTATCGTCATTCCAACGACTACGAAGGGTGGTAACACCCTTCCGACAACGGATGGAAGTTTCACAAGTACACCAGTCACTGGTGTTACTGGCGATACGGTGACGGTAGCTGTCGAGGACAAACCAGGCTACAGTCAAGATAAAACGACAGTGACCGGTACGATCAACCCAGATGGCACGATTACCACGACCGAAAAAGTAACGTACACACCAAATTCAGTTACGAAGACAGTTTCGATTCCAAGCACAACGTTCAAGGATAATAAGACAACGGTCGATAATGATGATCCGGTAACGAGTGCGGAAGTTACTGGTGTGACGGGTGATAAGGTGACGATTGCTGTTCCTGACAAACCAGGCTATACCGCAAATAAAACAACGGTAACTGGTGTGGTGAACCCTAATGGCACGATTACCACGACCGAAAAAGTGACGTACACACCCAATTCAGTTACTGACACAATTACAATTCCAAGTACCACGCCTGGTAGCGATGGCGGCCCAGCTGATACGACGCCAGTGGTTAGTGATCCAGTTACTGGTTTCACGGGCGAAATTGTAACGGTTGATGTTCCAACTAAAGCAGGTTACACACCAAGTCAAACGACAGTGACCGGTACGGTGAACCCAGATGGCACCATCACGACAACGGACAAGGTAACCTACACGCCAAACACAGTTAACAAGACAGTTTCAATCCCAAGCAATACGTTGAATGGTGATGATACAGTTCGAAATGATGATCCAGTAACGAGTGCTGAGGTAACTGGGAAGACCGGCGATCATGTTACGGTACCAGTGCCAACCAAGGAAGGCTACACGCCAAATAAAACAACTGTTACTGGTGTAGTTAACCCAGACGGAACAATCACAACTACGGAGACGGTTAAATATACACCAAATCATGTAATGGGCAATATTAGCATTCCAACTACAACGTTAGGCGGTAATACCCAACCCACAACAAGTGGCACGATTAACACACCAGTCAGTGGTGTCACCGGTGACACGGTTACGGTAGATGTCGAAGACAAACCAGGTTACAGTCAAGATAAAACGACAGTGACCGGTACGATCAACCAAGATGGCACGATTACTACGACCGAAACAGTAATTTACACGCCGAAATCAGTCACGAAAACAGTTTCAATTCCAAGCACAACGTTCAAGGATAATAAGACAACGGTCGATAATAATGATCCGGTAACGAGTGCGGAAGTTACTGGTGTGACGGGTGATAACGTGACGATTGCTGTTCCGGATAAACCGGGCTATACCGCAGATAAAACAACGGTAACTGGTGTTGTGAACCCTAATGGCACGATTACCACGACTGATACTGTTGCGTACACACCCAATTCAGTTACTGACACAATTACGATTCCAAGTACCACCCCAGGTAACGATGGCGGTCCAGCTGATACAACGCCAGTGGTTAGTGATCCAGTTACTGGTTTCACGAGCGAAACTGTAACGGTTGATGTTCCAGCTAAAGCAGGTTATACCCCAAGTCAAACGACAGTGACCGGTACGGTGAATCCAGATGGCACCATCACAACCACGGACAAGGTAATCTACACGCCAAACACAGTTAACAAGACAGTTTCAATCCCAAGCAATACGTTGAATGGTGATGATACAGTTCGAAGTGATGATCCAGTAACGAGTACTGAGGTAACTGGGAAAACTGGCGATCATGTTACGGTACCAGTGCCAACCAAGGAAGGCTATACGTCAGACAAAACAACGGTAACTGGTGTTGTGAACCCTAATGGAACAATCACAGCGACCGAAACAGTGACGTATAAACCAAATCCAGCAAACAACACGGTTACGATCCCAACCACCACGATCAATGGTGACGGTGACACAATCGCTACTGAGTCAATGACAAGTACGCCAGTTAATGGTGTTACCGGCGATAAAGTCACGGTACCAGTACCAACCAAAGAAGGTTACACGCCAAATAAAACAACTGTCACAGGTGTCATCAATCCAGATGGCACCATCACAACCACGGACAAGGTGACGTATAAACCAAATCCAGCAAGCAACACGGTTACAATCCCAACCACCACGATCAATGGTGACGGTGACACGATCGCTACTGAATCAATGACGAGTACACCAGTTAGTGGCGTGACTGGCGATAAAGTCACGGTCACTGTCCCAACAAAGCAGGGCTACACGCCGGATAAAACCACGGTTACGGGTGTGATCAATCCGGACGGCACCATCACAACCACAGATAAAGTGACGTACAAACCTAATCCAGTAACGAATCAGGTTACAATCCCAACGACCACGCCAGGCAGCAACGGTGATCCGGCAACTGAAGAAGCAGTCACGAGTACACCAATCAGTGGTGTGACTGGCGACACAGTTACAGTACCAGTACCGCCAAAGCAAGGTTACACGCCAGATAAGGCCACAGTCACCGGGGTAGTCAATCCAGATGGTACGATCACCACTACGGAAAAGGTTAACTACATCCCGAACCCAGTAAACGACACGATTTCAATTCCAGCAACAACGTTTAATGGTGACGGCGACACGATCGACACCGAACCAGTGACCAGCGCGTCAGTCAATGGCGTTACCGGTGATAAGGTCACGGTAACTGTCCCAACAAAGCAAGGCTACCACTCAGATATGGACACAATCACCGGTGTCATTAATCCAGATGGCACGATTACCACTACGGATAAGGTCACTTACACGCCAGATACGGTTAACGGTACGGTGTCAATTTCGACAACGACAGATAATAGTGCTGGCGAGCCAGTTTCAACAAAGACGGTCACAAGTACCCCAGTCACCGCTGAGACAGGCGATGCTGTGATTGTTGATGTACCAACGAAGCTAGGGTACACACCAAATCGGCGCACGGTCCTTGGCATCGTTAACCCGAACGGCACGATCACTACAGTGGATAAGGTCACGTATGACCCTAACCCAGTTGAGACAACCGTATCGATTCCAAGTACTACGCTCGATAGCACAGGTGATCCAATTAATAACCAACCAGTAACGAGTGCACCAGTTGATGGTAGCACGGGTGATACGGTGACGGTGGATGTGCCTGCTAAGCCGGGATATACCCCAAGTCAAAGTACCGTGACAGGGACGGTCAACCCGGACGGTACGATTACGACCAAGGATAAAGTGACGTACACGCCAAATGCAGTCACGAACACGGTCTCAATTCCAAGTACGACGTTGACCAGTGCGGGAACGCCAGTCAACAGCCAACCAGTAACGAGTGCACCGGTCGATGGTCATACGGGTGATACCGTCACAGTGGCTGTACCAACTAAGGCAGGGTATACGCCAAGTCAAACAACCGTGACAGGAACAATCAACCCAGATGGCACCATCACGACCAAGGATAAAGTAACGTACACGCCAAATGCGGTCACAAACACGGCTTCAATTCCAAGCACTACAGTTGACAGTACTGGCACACCGGTCGACACCGAACCAGTAACCAGCGCACCAATTAACGGCCATACGGGTGACACAGTCGAAGTCGATGTGCCATCCAAGCCAGGCTACACACCAAGTCAGGCAACCGTGACAGGCACCATTGAACCTGATGGCAGTATTTTAACCAAGGATAATGTCACGTATACGCCAAATACCGTGAGACAACGGTCTCAATTCCAAGCACGACGTTGGATAGTAATGGTGAGCCAACAACTGATGCGCCAGTGATGAGCGCTAACGTTACTGGTAAGACGGGTGACAGCATCACCATTCCGGTACCGACTAAGCCGGGGTACACGCCAAATCAAACGACCATTACGGGTGTCATCAATCCAGATGGCACGATCACGACTAAGGATAAGGTGACGTACACGCCCAATACGGTAACTGGCACGATTGCAATTCCAACGCAAACGATTGGCGGTGATGGGAAGACTACGCCAACTGATCCAGTAACGAGTGAACCAGTCACCGGCAAGACGGGCGATACCGTAACGGTTGCAGTACCAAATAAACCAGGTTACACGGCTGATAAGACGACTGTCACGGGGGTAATCAATCCAGATGGAACAATCACCACCACGGAAGTCGTCACGTACACCCTGATTCCGGTGATGGACACGACCGAGACCACTAATGATCAACCACAAGACTCTGTACCAGTTGCCTCGATGGCAGTGACACCGGCTACGGTAGCGCCTGATGAGGTGCTTGACGCCATCACGGAGACAACGGATGACGATGAGGCTGAAGCGGCAGCGACTACGAAACATGATGGAACGGAAGCACACACAGCTCGGCGCACTACAGGTCAATCAGTTGACCAGTTAACGTCAGATGAGCGGGCGAGCCAAATTGGTGGCCTCGCTGGAACAACTAACGCTGAGCAGGCAACGTTGACCGCGGTTAACGAAAATCAGGCAGGTGGCACAACATCAACAACCACTAACCAGAATCAACTGCCACAAACGGATGAGCACGCAACAACCACGGCTGAATCAGCAGGTTTGATCATGCTTGGATTGAGTGGACTGCTGGGCTTACTGGGTATTAGAAAGAAACGGGAGGATGAGGACTAACTAAAAGGATTTAGATTGAACGATTAAAAAAGGCGGGCTGGTTTCCAAACTGGAAACAGCCCGCCTTTAATGATGGGCAATTATAGGAGCACCGTAATCAGTATCCAAACACTAACAACTTGGAGCAGGAGCACGCCACCACCGTAGAAAGCTAGTTTCTTACCAGCCTTCACGAACGCCGCAAAGTTTAGCCGTAAGCCAATTGCGGCCAGGGCGGTCACTTCGCACCAGCCACTGAGAAAGTGGGCTGAGTTTGAAATGATGGGATCAAAGTGCACCCAAGAGTTTAACGTACAGAGCACAACGAAGCCGACAACGTACCATGGGAGCGCGCGTTTTAAATTAGCACTGATATTGGGTTTGACAGTTGTGGTGGTCGTGGCTGCTTGATGATGTTGGTGAATTTGACTGAAAATCAAGACAACCGCAATTAGAAGAATAATCCGCATGATTTTAAACAAGGTTGCGAAAGTGGTGGTTGGCTGGTTGATCATCGTCGCACTGGCAATCACTTGGCCAACGGATTGAACGGTCCCGCCAATCATGGCGCCTCGCAGAAAGTTATCGTGATGGAAGGCAAGCAGACTAATAATGGGTAACGTCAGCATCAAGATGGTTCCCATCAAGTTAACTAACGTCACGGCCAGCCGTTTATCTTCATCCTTAGCATCGATTGCGGGGGTAATGGCGGCAATCGCAGATGATCCGCAAACAGCGTTACCACCAGCCATCAAGAGGGTCATGCCTTCGGAAAAATGCAACCGGGAACCCAACCAAATCGCGCCGCTAATCGTAATCGTCATCTGGAGCACGATAAAGATAATCCCAGTTAACTTAAGTTGTTGAATGGTTTGAAACGTAATCGTGGCGCCAAGGAGCATCACTGAATACTCCAATAGGCGTTTTTCTGACCAAGCGGTACCGCTGTACCAAAATGGTTGCCGGACAACGGTGTTTCCTAATAAGATGCCGATTAGGAGGGCAACGGTGGGTGCACCAATGCCTTTGAGTAGGTCGGCGTTGATCCACTGACTAATAATTGCAATCACTAAGCTTAATCCAAAACCGGGTAAAACGGCGCGAACGGGTTTCATAATTTCTCTCTCCTCGTGAACTAGTGTACACTGGGACTAACAACTCGGCCCCAGTGCAATAACTTACTCGACATAGTATACGGGACGGGGCGTTATTACTGAAATATGGATTTTTAATACTAATAATTAAAATTTTTAATAGTTAGCGATTTAAAGCAGGTGAATAGGATGGAACGACAACTAGCCGCCTTTATGGCGGTGTATGAAACCCGCAACTTTTCTCAGGCTGCCCGGCAGTTATTTATTTCGCAGCCGAGCGTGTCGGTGCAGATCAATCAGTTGGAAAACCACTTTGGTGTGACGTTATTTGAACGAAATGGTCGCCGACAAGTCCAACCGACCAAGGCGGCAGATCAACTATACGTGGCGTACCAGCGGCAGCAACTTGAGTGGCAAACGACGGTGGCGCAGATCAAGCAAACGGCCAAGCACGCCAAAACAAACGTGACGTTGGGCTTTTCTCAGACGACCTCGGTTGAATTATTGCCACGGGTGATGCCAACGTTATTGGCGGCCAAACAGTACCAGTTTACGATTCAGACGATGAACTCTGCCGCCATTTTAGAAGGGGTTGTTAACCGAAAGTTAGCCTATGGCGTGATTGAAAAACCGATGTTGGCGGACTACGTGATTCAAACCGAGCTGCCGGGTGATCAGTTGGTCTTGGCGGGCAATCCCGCAACGAATCTCTGGCTACTGAGGGAACCGGGGTCTGGGGTGCGCCACTATACTGAAGCTTACCTCCATGAACGGGGCATCGTCAGAAGAAACGTTGGTGGTTGATAGTAACCAGACGATTCTAGGGTTATTAGCGGTGGGAGTTGGTAAGACCATCATGTCTCGTGAAATTGTGCCAGAAAAGGTGATTAAGCGAGATATTGGGCCCAACTATCAACGCCAGTTTTACTTGATTGGCGTTGATCAGCAACCCAACCAGCAGCTCGCCCAGTTACGCCAGTTAATTGAAGCAGCGGTTCGGGATTAAAATTAAAGTTTTAGCAAACACCCGGTTATTAGTCGCTATGACACGCCAGGTATGTTACAATGGTTGTCTGTATTGAATGGGGAATTGAGGGAGATAATTTTGATGAAAAATGACGTTCAACTCGTCATCATTTCTGGCATGAGTGGTGCCGGAAAAACGGTGGCCATGCAAGCATTTGAAGATCTTGGTTACTTTTGTATCGACAATATGCCGCCTTCGTTAATGAACAAGTTCTGGGAACTGGTTCAAGAATCCGGCAAGATCAAGAAGGTTGCCGTCGTCATCGATTTACGGGCGAAGGCCTTTTACGATGAAATCATGAAGATGACGGAAGACATTTCGGATTTGAATGAATCGGATGCCGCTCAAATTGTCTTCCTGGACGCGGACAATGAAACGCTGGTCTCGCGTTATAAGGAAACCCGACGCAATCACCCACTGGCCCGAAACGGTCGGGTGATCGATGGCATCAAGGACGAACGCAAGCTGTTAGCACCGTTGAAGCAGGCCGCCCAGTTGGTGATCAATACCACCACGCTCAGCCCCCGGAAGCTACGAGAAGAAATTTTCCACAGTTTTGAATCAGGCGACACGCAAACCTTCCACATCGAAGTGATGTCGTTTGGGTTCAAATACGGGTTGCCAATCGATGCCGATATCGTCATGGACGTTCGGTTCCTCCCCAATCCGTACTACTTACCAGAACTTAAAAATCAAACTGGCCTCGATAAACCCGTGTACGATTACGTCATGGCGCAACCAGAGACGGAACAGTTTTACGCACAGTTTGTGGGCCTCTTAAAATCAATTGTGCCCGGCTACAAGCGTGAAGGCAAAACCAATTTAACCATTGCGATTGGCTGTACTGGTGGCCAACATCGCTCCGTTGCCTTAACTGAACGCATCGGTAACGCGTTGGGTGAGAACTATCCAGTTCACATTACCCACCGCGATATTATGAAACGAAAGGAATCTTAGTATGATGGAAGAACGACATCGCCCAAAGGTGGTGGTCATGGGGGGCGGAACTGGTCTGCCCGTGATTTTACGAAACCTCAAGGGGCATGACGTGGACATAACGGCAATCGTGACGGTTGCAGATGATGGCGGGTCGTCTGGTATCATCCGGGACTACGTTAACGTGGTGCCACCTGGAGACATTCGCAACGTTGTGGTCTCACTATCCCAATTGTCGCCAATTATTTTGCAGTTGTTTCAGTATCGCTTTGATAGTAACGATCAATTTTTCGCGGGCCATGCGCTAGGCAACCTCGTCATTGCGGCGCTGTCTGAGATGCGGCACGGAATTTTTGATGCCGTTCAAGAACTATCGAACATCATGGAAGTGGATGGCCACATTTATCCTGCTGCTAATGAACCACTAGAGCTTAATGCGGAATTTTCTGATGGCACCACGTTGACTGGTGAATCTGAAATTACGGCAGCTCATAAGTTGATCAAACGAGTTTGGGTAACCTCGAGTACCCATCAAGACATCGCGCCACAGGCAGTGGATGAAGTGATCAACGCCATTATGGACGCAGATCAAATCGTTTTAGGGCCCGGTAGTTTATTTACTAGCATTCTACCTAACCTGATGATTGAGAACGTGGGCGAGGCGCTTCGGCAGACTTCTGCGGAAGTGATCTACATCTGCAATATCATGACCCAAAAGGGCGAAACTGAAAAATTCACGGATGCTGACCACGTCCGGGTTTTAAATGAGCATTTGCACCAAAACGTGATCAATACGGTGTTAGTCAACACCAAAAAGGTTCCGGACGAATACATTGATTATCAACGCTGGAACGAAATGTCCCGGCAAGTGAAGCACGACTTTAAAGGGCTACGAGACCAAGATTGTCGTGTGATCTCGTCCGATTTCTTGGAACTGCGCGATAACGGTGCGTTCCATAACGGTCAATTAGTGGTCGATGAGTTAATGAACCTCATCGGTCAGGTTGACTCACGATTCGACACACACATCTGAGGGGAGGTCATCACGTGTCATACGCAAGTGAAGTTAAAAAAGAACTCACAACATTGGAAGTTCACCGGGCAAATGCCAAGGCGGAACTCATTGCGCTGATTCGGATGAACGGCTCGATTGCGCTAGCCAATCACCATTCGTGTTAAATATTCAAACCGAAAATCCGGCGATTGCGCGGCGTATCTACCAATTATTGAAGCAGTTTTATTCAGTTGAAAGTGAACTCATGGTTCGCCGCAAGATGAAGTTGAAGAAAAACAACCTCTACATCGTGCGAGTCAATGAAGGCACCGACAAAGTTCTGGATGATTTAGGGATCTTCCGGGACGGCCAACTGATTGAAGAAGTACCAGCAGCCTTATTAAAGGACGAAGGCCAAGTACGGTCATACCTCCGCGGCGCCTTTTTAGCTGGCGGTTCGGTCAACAACCCAGAAACGTCTCGTTACCATCTGGAGATCTACTCCGTTTACGAAAACCATAACGAAATGATTGCCAGCATGATCAACCAGTTCGGGTTAAATGCCCGGACGACTGCTCGACGGGTGGGTTTATCACCTACCTCAAAGAGGGGGAACGGATTGCAGACTTCTTGTCATTAATTGGTGCGACGAGTGCCATGTTGAAGTTTGAAGACGTTCGAATCATGCGTGATATGCGCAACTCCGTTAACCGCTTGGTCAACTGTGAGAACGCCAACATGGATAAAGTCGCAACTGCTTCCAGCAAGCAACTCGACAACATCCAGTACATCGACAGCACGGTTGGCTTGGGCCAATTACCACCCAAACTCCGCGAAGTTGCCGAAACTCGACTGGCTAACCGCGAAGTTAGCTTGAAGGAACTCGGCGAAATGGTACCGGGTGGCCCAATTTCGAAGTCGGGAATCAATCATCGACTGCGCAAAATCAGTGAGTATGCTGATAGTTTGCGTGGGGCAAAAGTTGTTTAAATAAAAAGCCAAACCGGTTTGTGGTTTGGCTTTTTATTGTCGC
>NZ_BBAD01000050.1 GCF_001311075.1 Secundilactobacillus similis DSM 23365 = JCM 2765 | reverse complement strand
CCTCCCGCGGCATTCTCCCACTATAGAAAACCAGAATTACTGAATTTCACAAACTAAACATGCTTACGCTGGACACAAACGATAGCATAATACCCCTCAATCGATGATCGATTGAGGGGTATTTTAATCACCGCTGATGTCGGACGACACCAACGGCTAATTTTCGATTGAATACATGCACAACCTGGCTTGCTCGCCACGAAACCCATTGATACCGCTCACCAGTCGTGAGTTCAACCGTTAACCCGTGAGGCCAGCGGTTAAATCGAAGTTGGACCCAAACCCGACTAATTTGCGCGTAATCAATTTGAACGGCTGCTATGCCGTTATTGGGACGGAATTCGACGCCCCGATTACCAAGCGTTAACTGACCGGGAACGGTCGTGATTGGCGTTCGTAGCCAATTGGCGCTAACTGTAACTTCGTTAATTGCGTTATACACTGTCGATCTCCTGTTATAGCCCTAGGATGCCACTCCAATAACCCAAGAAGCCAACAACAAATAAACCAATCATCAACCAAATGGGATTCACTCGTTTACGAATCAACCACAGGCAACCAAGCGTCAGTAATAGCGGTACAAGTCCCGGTAGGATTTGATTTAAAACGTACTGCATTGATACCCCATTACGCCCGCTACCAACAATCGTCGGAAAGTTAATCACGGTCCAACGTGGGACAACTGCGCCCATAATAAACATGCCTAGGATTGAAGCCCCCTGCGTCAGACGAGGCAAGAGATCACCGCTTAGATACTGAGTAATGTTTAAGCCGGAATGGTAGCCCAGCATTTGAGTGTAACCTCTAAACCCCAGCCGAAGTGCATTCCACACAATAAAGAATAGTAATGGGCCGACGATGCCAACTTGACTATTGGCTAAACCAACCGCAAATGCCGCCAACACCGGTCGAATCGTACTCCACCAAACAGGGTCACCAACACCGGCTAACGGCCCCATCATGCCAACTTTGACGTTGTTGATGTCTTCAGCTTCAATCAAGCCACCATTAGCACGCTGTTCTTCCATGGACAGGACCACGCCCGTAATCGTTGATTGCATGTACGGCATCGTGTTAAAGAACGCTAAATGCCGCTGCATCGCCGCCTGCTGGTCTTTTGGTTGATCGTACAACCGCTTGATTGCTGGCACCATAATGTAGCAAAGCCGAGATTTTGCATCCGCTCGTAGTTCCACGATCCCTGTTCAAAGCTCGACCGCCAAAAAATACTTACTAAATCGCCCTTCGTTAACCGAACTGGTTCACTCATCTCGCACCTCCCATCATAAGTCTTCTAATTCTCGATCTAAATCATCCAAGTCATCGTCGCCTGAACCTGTCTGTGGTGGTTGCTGCTGCGATGAATAGCTCACTACGATGATCGCAATGGCCAGTCCAATCATGCCTAAGGACAGCATACTCAGGCCCTTAACTGCCGCTAGCGCAAATCCCAGAAAGAAAAACGGCCAAAGTTGCTTGGTTGCCATCATTTGAATCACCATGCATAACCCACTACCGCAATAAACCCTTCTGCGACTGCCAACCCATTGGTAACAAATGCAGGCACATCCCCCATCAACGACTGAATCAACGATGTTGGGATACACAACAATAACGCGACCGGCACCATGACCCGTAACCCCTGAAGGACCAAGCTTAACAAATGTCCCTGAGTGACGCGTTCTAAATGCCCTGCAGCCACGTCTCGTTCAACTCGATGGACTAACCGAGACACTAACCGCCGAACGAGTACGGTGAGCCCCTGGCCAATGAGCGCAAACGGAATCGCCAGTGCAACACCCACAGCTAACGGTAACTGTGCGGGACCACAGACTAGATACGCTGGGGCAACGACTGCCAAAGCAACGTCGGGGGACACTGCAGCGCCAATGTTCATCCAGCCAAGTGTCACCATTTGCAAACTACTACCTAATAGAATTCCTGCCGAAATATCGCCCGTTACGACGCCCATCAACGTGCCCGCTACGATGGGTTGTTGAAACGACCATTCATCCAAGATACCGTCTACGCCGGCCAGAAACGCCACTATTAAACATCCAATGATTGCTAAACTACTCACGTCACGTCTCCTTCCAGTTACTCGGTACTCATCAATACCGGCCATATAAGCGAAAAAATCCCAATGATTAACGTTCAAATCATCCGGATTTTCCGCTGTTCATTTATCAAATTTAAGTTCATTTAACTCTAGGCAACTGACCTACAGGCCCTTTTGCGCCAATAGCGGTTCAATCGCTTGTTGCCGATCTGCCGGCACTTTTTGCGCGGTGACCGCTAAACCAGCTTCCGTTGCTAAGTAGTGCAACGCCGCTGCTTCTGCGCTATCGACAGCGATAGCATCCGTCACAACCGTCATGCCATCTCGGTAAGCCAAGCTCCCAACGTTAATTCCAATTTGTTTGAAATCAACGCCGCCCTTGACCAACGCCACCATATCTTGCGCAGTCTCCGTTAAGAGTAACGCTTTAAATGCATCAAACCGGGGATCTTGATAAATCTGAAGCATCTTAGCAACCGTAATGACGTTTGCTTTAACGC
The DNA here is from genome assembly GCF_001311075.1 of Secundilactobacillus similis DSM 23365 = JCM 2765. GTDB lineage: Bacteria > Bacillota > Bacilli > Lactobacillales > Lactobacillaceae > Secundilactobacillus > Secundilactobacillus similis. Next base: position 20,627 of record NZ_BBAD01000050.1, on the reverse strand, counting down.
CAGGTGGTGCCGCCTGCGTAATTAAAGTTTTACGTAACGGATCTTTGGCGACCTGATCAGACACGACGAGGATTCGATTCGGGGTAACCGTTTTAGTCCAAACAGTCGCAACCTGCCCATGCAGCAGGCGACTATCAATTCTCGCTAAGCGAATATCCATTGTCACGCTAAGTCATCCTCCTCATTATCATCGGGCAATTCTAGATGTCGAATGCCTTGTCGGCCACTCTTTTCCAAATGGCTAACCACTCGATCTAGCGGTTGTTCCCGAATGGTGTACGCATCAATCAGCATCGGTAAATTAAGGCCTGATAGTAACGCCATGCGGTCAAAATTTTCGGCAACAATTCGACTAGCAACGTTGAACGGTGACCCACCCCATAAATCGATCAAGAATAACACCTGATCCGTTGGTTCAAAGGTGGCCAGCGCAGTTTGGTATTTGCCCAACAAATCATCGGGTCCCTCTTGCGCTTGGAACGTCACTGCTTTAACTTTCGCCTGCTTGCCAAAAATCATGGTTGCTGATTGCAAAATACCAGTGGCAAAGTTGCCGTGACTAGCAATAATAATGGCAATCATGTTGGCGCCTCCTCTTAAAAAATATGGTTAATTTCTGTTCGTTTTACTTTGTTAATAATAGCACATTGTAGCGTTTCCAGCTACCGGTCCCGGCACCTTAATCGGTCGTCGTGGTGAGCGACACAATTTCATCCGGAAAGGCCAATACATAGTCGGCAGCACTAACGCCGGGCTGTTTTCTGGCGCCCCAAGCCACCAAACCAAACTTCACACCGGCAGCGTGGGCGGCTTGCAGATCATACTGAGTATCGCCAATGTAGACAGTCTGAGCCGGATCCGCATCAAGTCGCTTCATCGCCAATAAAATGGGATCTGGCGCCGGTTTGCCCCGCTTCGTATCTTCAAAGAAAACGAACTCACTAAAGTACTGGTCGAGTCCCAGCGGCGTCACATCGCGTTCGAATTCAAACTTCTGCTTCGATGTCATGATAGCAACTTGAGTGCCCGGAACAGCGTTTAATTGCTGCAACATCGTTTCAATGCCGTCGTAAACGTGAACTTCTCGTTGAAATGCCGGAATCGCTGCTGCCCATTCACTCAGAATCGGCTGAATCAGCGATTCTGGGACCGCTAAGCGCTTTAAAGCATCTAAACTGGTAATGCCGAAGGTTTCGGCTAACTTCTCGTAAGAATGGTGAATATCGTGCTGACGAAGCACCTGATCTAACGCCTTCATGTACATCGCTTCTGTATCAAGTAATGTGCCATCAATGTCAAAAATAAAAGTTTTCACTATCATCGCTCTTTTCACTTCAAAATAACCTAACGAAAAAGCTCGGAGGATTCAACTTATCAGTCAAATCCCTCCGAGCTTAGATATGCGGCCAAGAGGACTCGAACCTCCACCGGGATTACCCCGACAAGATCCTTAATCTTGCGCGTCTGCCAGTTCCGCCATGGCCGCATCAACAAGAAATAATATACCAGAATTATGCCCTGTTGACAATAGTTATTTGAAGATTATTCAATATTTGTTGAAATTTAGGTGAGTTTAACCGATTTTACTCGGCATTGACCGTCGTTCCTTCACGATCGATGTCAAAGATTCGCAGACTGCCAGCAAGATCCATATCAGTTAATTTTTGACGTAGCGCTAATAATTGCGCTTCCGTCCCAAACGTCGCGATAGTTGGACCAGCACCACTCAAATAAGTGCCGTAAATCCCTAATTCATGAGCGGCTTGCCGAATAACGGGAAGTTCAGGGACCAACGCCGTCCGAACTTTTTCATGGAATTCATCCTTTTCCATCATCTTGCTAGCCATTTCCCAATTACCACTCGCCAGCGAGGCCACAAGTAGATTAGCAACACTGCTCCCAATCACTGCTTGTTTAAGGGGTAACTGTTCTGGCAACACATTACGACTGTCTGAAGTTAAAAGTGGCTGGTTCTTAATAAACGCCAGAACCTTCAGATTATCCGGCATCTGCAGTTTCACCGTGGCAGCTGTTTCGCCATCAAAGTCTGCAATCACCACGTCGCCTAACAGGCTGGGGCAATGTTATCCGGATGGCCTTCCATTTTAGCGGCAATCGTGACCTGTTCGTCAAGTGACAGATCCATTTCACCCAATGCGTTGGCGATTTTTAGTCCGGCAATCACAGCGGTTGAAGAACTCCCCAACCCACGCGCCACCGGAATATCTGACATCACGGTTAACTGGTGTGGCTTGAGATCTGGATTAACGGCCAACGCAGATTGGACGATCAAGTTCGTCTCATCCGTTGGTACGTCAGACCCAAGTGCATGGTTGACCCGCCAGTGCTCAGTTTCTTCTTCGATGATAACGGTCAAATACAGGTGAAAAGCCACCCCAATCGAATCAAACCCGGGGCCCATATTGGCCGAAGTTGCTGGTACGCGAATAATAATTTTACCCATTCTCTAGTCCTCCAATACTGGATATGCTGCAATGACTTGTCCCAACCGTTGGGCGCGGTTAATAAACCGTTCCGTTGTCACGGGTTGTGGCAGTTGAATCTCAAAACTGGTGAGCGTTTGGTGCGGATCTAATCCCCGAATCGTATCAGGCTGACTCACTTGAACCCCTTCAAACATCAGCTTTAAATTATCGGCTAAGCTGTTTGGGTTCGGTGCGGCAACCAGTAGCCAGTAGGTTTGATTGCCCTTCACAATTGCGGGCTTAACTGACGTTTGTTTGAGCGCAAATGGTTCGGCCTGGTTGCCACGATCGATTGATTTACCCACTTGGATCAAGTCCGTCACCACACTGTTACCAGTTGGTAGCTGACCGGCGCCGGGGCCAACGTACAGCGCCGTTCCGATATTGGTACTCTTCACCCAAACGGCGTTATTTTCGTTTTTAATTTTTGCCAGTGGCCGGTCTTCGTGGATCACCATTGGTGTAATGGCGAGTTGCAGGCCAGCCGGCGTTTGTTTGGAGATGCCCACCAGTTTAAGTTCATACCCTGAAGCACGGGCTGCGCGAACGTCATTAATGTCGAGTTCCCGAATCCCAGTGATGTCAATGTCATCTTGGACCACTGAGATACCAAACGCCATCTTAGTTAAGATGCCCAATTTGTAGGCAGCATCAAACCCGTCAACGTCATTGGTTGGATCCGTTTCTGCAAATCCCCGCGCTTTGGCTTCATCGAGAGCCTGATCATACGTCAGGCCCTGCTCATCCATTTGCGTCAAAATAAAGTTGGTCGTCCCATTAAGAATCCCGGCAATTTCAGTGACCGGGTCCGCCGTGTACACGGTCCGCAAAGTTTGCAGAATCGGAATCCCACCGGCAACGCTGGCCTCGTAACGCAGGGTCACGCCATTTTGACTTGCGAGTTCTGCCAGCGTTTCGCCATACTGAGCAATCAGATCCTTGTTGGCCGTTACCACGTGTTTATGTGCTTTTAACGCCTGTTCAATCAAGGGTTTAGCACCGGTAACCGACCCCATCACTTCAACCACGACGTCTAGTGTTGGGTCGTTAAATAACTGAGTCGCATCCGTCCCCAAAGACACCGTCTGCAAATCAGCATCCCGTTGCCGTTCAGGATTAGCAACGATTGCCTTCGTCACCTCAAACACGAGTCCCGTTTGTTGTTGGATCAAGTCGCGCTGAGCCTTTAAGATCCGAACGACACCGCTTCCCACCGTGCCCAAACCGATCAAGCCAATTTTGATTGTTTTCACCATTGCCCCACCTCTTCTAATTCACTTCTTTAATTAATTGTAACCGTCCCCGACAACGACCGCAGACCATCCGATCCAGATTAATTCGTCGCTGGCGTTCGTAAAGCTGACCACATCGTGAGCACCGATAAACGAGGCGCCGTTTCGATGCTCGTTTAACTGGTGGTTCCAGTCTTGGCGCATACCTTGAACCACCTACTGCTTGTAATAATTGCTTAAACGAAGGTGTCCCGTGTTTGCCAGACTGCCCCGCTAAGTGCAAATGATAATGACACAACTCGTGCTTAATGATCCCAATTAAGGTGTCTTCACCAAATACCGTTAACATCTTCGGGTTAATATCAATGTGATGGTCATCTAAGTGGTAGCGGCCCCCCGTCGTCTTCAACCGCGCATTAAAAACGGCCCGGTGTTGGAATGGTTTCCCAAACGACGTTAACGATATGCGTTCCACTAGCTTTTGTAATTCTGCATCAGTCATCTGGTGCCACCATTGAAAGTTGGATTCGGTGCCGGTCTTCGTCTACTGACAGGACCCAAACCGTGACAATATCGCCCACAGACACCACTGCCGCCGGATTGCGAACGAAGTGCTTGGTTAAGTGAGAAATGTGCACCAACCCATCCTGTTTGACCCCAATATCAACAAAAACGCCAAAATCAACAACGTTGCGTACCGTTCCCTGCAGTTCCATGCCGGGCTTTAGATCAGCCATCTGTAAAACGTCTGTCCGCAAAATCGGCGCCGGCATCTCATCCCGCAAATCGCGACCAGGACGCTGTAAGCCCGCTAAAATATCGGTCAGCGTTGTGTTACCAACCCCGAACAGCTGACTCATCGTGGCTAATTCGGTTGCGGGTAACCCAGTTGGCATTTTTGACGTACCAACGTCCGCTAACGTCACGTTAAGGTGGTTCAAAATCTGTTTGGCTACTGGGTAACTTTCCGGATGAATATCCGTGTTATCCAAAATATTTTTTCCGCCAATGATTCGTAAGAAACCAACCGATTGCTCGTAGGCCTTAGGTCCCAGGCGTGGCACTTTTTTCAACTGAACGCGGGTCGTAAACGTCCCAATTTCATCCCGATAAGCCACGATATTGGTGGCAGTCCGGGCAGTTAATCCCGAAATATGGGTCAACAACTCAACGCTCGCGCGGTTCAAATCGACGCCAACCTGATTAACAGCCGTTTCCACGACCCGGTCCAATTGTTCATCCAACGCACTCTCGGCAACGTCATGCTGATACTGACCAACGCCAACCGATTTGGGATCAATTTTAATCAACTCAGCCAATGGGTCTTGTAGTCGCCGACCAATGCTGACAGCGGACCGTTCCTCAACGTTAAAGTCCGGAAACTCCTTGCGCGCAACGCTGCTAGCCGAGTAAACCGAAGCCCCCGCCTCGTTGACGATCGTATACCGGACCGGCCGCTTCATTTGCTTGATCGCATCAGCCACAAACTGTTCCGATTCTCGACTGGCCGTACCGTTACCGATGGCGATCATATCAACCTGATAATCCGTCAATAACTTTAAAAATGCCGGCATCGCGGCCTCTCGCTTTTGAGTAGGCGCTGGTTTGTGCGGATAAATGACCTGTTTAGCCAGAAATTTACCGTTACCATCCATAATCGCCAACTTACAGCCCGTTCGATAAGCGGGGTCAAAGCCCATGACCACATGATTTTTAAGCGGTGCTTGCATCAACAAATGGTACAAGTTATCACCGAACACTTGAATCGCATGGGTCTGAGCGCCATCCGTTAGTTCTCGTCGCAAATCACGTTCAATCGCTGGCCCGATAAACCGTTTATAGGCATCTTTATAAGCCGCCGTTACGATCTCAACCGCTGGCCCATGATGGCGCCCGATTAATTGAAAGTTTAAATACTGTAAAATGGCGTCCTCATCAACTTTAATTTTCACCGTTAACACTTTGGCTTTTTCACCGCGGTTGATTGCCAGCGTTTGGTAATGGCTAACCTGTTTTAGTGACGTTTCAAATTCGTAGTAAAGCTGATAAACGTGGTCGTCATCTAGTGACTCCCCGTTTCGCTTTAACCGACTTGTTAACTGACCATTTCGGGCCGTATACCGCCGAACCCACTCCCGAAATTGTGCCCGCTCACCGATGGCTTCAGTCAAAATTTCGTGTAAGCCAGCGAGTGCCGCTGACACATCAGCAACCTCATCGTTAACAAATTGCTTGGCCTTGGCTTCAATGCCAGTTGTTGGAAACTGCAGTACCCACTGAGCGAATGGCATCAACCCGGCCGCTTTAGCAATTTCCGCCTTCGTTTGTCGTTTTTGTTTGTATGGTAAATAGAGGTCTTCAACCTGTTGCAGTTGCGTTGCCGCATTGATCTGCTTGGTTAAGCCTGGCGTCAGGTTACCCTGTTCCGAAATCTGGTTCAGTACCTCACGTTTCCGTTGCTGCAACTTCGTGATTCGGTTGGCCTCATCTTGAATCTCACGAATGGCGACTTCGTCAAGGTTGCCCGTCATTTCCTTTCGATACCGTGCGATAAAGGGTACCGTATTGTTTTCTGACAGTAACTTCAACGTCGTCTCAACCTGTCGTGCTTTATACTGTGATAGCGTCTGCTTCACACGTTCAACAATCTCTGGTTCCATATCTGACACCCTTCACTAGAATTAATTCATTATACCATGCCACTCAGATTCCCTCACGGCTATCTCATAAAGTTAACCTTTTTCCCATTTAAAAAATCCCAACGGTTACTGACAACCATTGGGATTTTTATTGACGAAGCGGCTGGACCTTTCCTCGTCACTACTATTCAAACGTTACATGACAGTTGCCATAATCCGTTGAGCCGCATTGGTCACTTTTTCCATCATGTTTTCCTGTTCGTGTTCTGAGGTATCGAAGGCCTCAACATCAACTGTTTGCTGCTCTGGATCAATCGCGTTAACCATTGCCTGACACGCTTCAGCATAGTTACGGTAGGCTGAAACAAGTTGCTTGTGCTTGCCCAAAATGCGAACCGGTACACTTGCTTGTTGCAGTTGGTTAAGGTTTTGCGTATAGGTATCCGTCCCCTTTTGGAACGTTGCTTTAATGGTTGTTAACGTCTCCGTTCCAAGACCAGCAACCTGATCTTGATCAATAGCTTGACGCAATTGTTCAAAATCGGCGTTCATCTCACCACCGGTTTTGTCCGTGTTTTCAATAATTTGCGTTAACACTGGTAAGTAGCTTGCCATGTTATTTGGTTTCATAAAAACTTCCTCCTATTTGAGTAAGCGGCGTTGGCACCACTTCACAATTTCGACGATTGCAATCATTACAACCCCGGCGCCCAATACCGTTCCCCATTGACTGCCGCTCAGCGGTGTTAAGTGGAAGACGGTGTTGAAGCCTGGCACAACGATCGTTGCTGCCAGTAATAAGAACGCGGCTAAAATTGCCCAGTTCAAGGCCCGGTTACGGAATAACCCAACTTTGAAGATTGATTGATGAATCGTCTTTGAATTAAACGCGTGGAACAATTGAATTAAACCTAACGTTGCGAAAGCCATGGTTAACGCATCCGCATGCGCGAGTTCTGCGCTTTGATGCACTGGGAAAGCTAACCCGATTCCGTAAACGCTCAAGGTGATCAGGCCTTCCAGTAGCCCTTGATACAAGACGTTCCCGAAAACGCCACCCGAGAAGAAGTTCGAGCTTCGTCCCCGTGGTTTACGTTTCATAATATCCGGTTCGCCCGGTTCAAGTCCCAGTGCAATGGCTGGGAAGGTGTCCGTTACTAAGTTGATCCATAAAATCTGAACGGGAGCTAAAATTTGCCACCCTAACAGCGTCATGACAAACAGGGTTAAGACTTCACCAATGTTGGCCGATAAGAGGTACTGAAGGGCTTTTTGAATATTGGAGAAGACCTTACGTCCTTCTTCCACCGCCACCACAATCGTTGAGAAGTTGTCGTCAGCTAAGACCATATCACTGGCACCCTTTGATACTTCAGTCCCGGTGATACCCATCCCAACACCAATATCGGCGGCCTTTAAGGCTGGCGCATCGTTAACACCATCACCGGTCATCGCGACAACTTTCCCTTGCTTTTGCCAAGCATTGACGATTCGCACCTTGTGTTCTGGTGCGACCCGCGCGTAGACCGAGTAATTTGCCACTCGCTTTTCAAAATCAGCATCCGAAATGGCGTCTAATTCAGCCCCGGTGATCACTTGATCATCGTCATCGCCATCCGGGCTTAAAATGCCCAATCGGCGAGCAATCGCTTGCGCCGTATCACGGTGGTCACCCGTGATCATAATTGGGCGAATTCCAGCACTATGGGCTTCAGCAACTGCAGCCGCCACTTCTGGCCGTTCGGGATCGATCATCGCAATTAAACCAATCAGAATCAAATCTTGTTCGGCATGCTCACTCGTTAACGGCTCTGGCACGGCATCAAGGTCGATAACCAAATGCCAAAACACGAAGGGCTTGTGTCGCCAACTCGTGGTTAGTTGCCAAGAGTTGTTCACGGTCGGCAGCCGTAATTGGCCGAACTTGACCATGATCCAAGATGCGAGTGACCCGGGTCAATAATTGATCTGGAGCCCCTTTAACGTACTGAACAAGTTGACCATCTGCAGTCTGATTAAACGTTGACATTAACTTCCGCTCAGAATCAAAGGCAATTTCAGCGATTCGTGGGTGGGTTTCAATCACCGTTTGAGCCGCAACGTCATGATCCAAATAATATTGAACCAGTGCGGTTTCAGTTGGATCACCGCCTAAACCAGCATCCGTAAACTTCGTATCGTTGTTCAACATCATTGCTAACGCTAACGGTGAATCGGCTGGTACGTCAGCTACCTTAGCATCAGTTAACGTGCCATCGAGTACCAGCTGTTCCACGGTCATCTTATTTTGCGTTAACGTCCCGGTCTTATCCGAAGCAATGATATCGGTGCTCCCCAACGTTTCAACCGCTGGTAACCGTCGAATCAAGGCTTTACGCTTTGCCATCCGTTGCGTCCCTAACGCTAAGGTGATCGTCACGATTGCGGGCAACCCTTCTGGAATGGCAGCAACGGCCAACGAAATAGCCGTCAATAACATATCCACAACGGATTCTTGGCCGCGAAGCATCCCAATCAAGAAGACCACAACGGCAATCACAAGAATCAAAATCGTCAGCCATTTCCCTAGCTGAGTCAGATTTTCTTGTAATGGCGTCTTCGTTTCTTCAGCGGCATCGATCATGCCAGCGATTCGACCAACTTCAGTCTGCATCCCCGTCGCAATCACGACCCCACTCCCACGACCAGTCGTCACGTTTGTGTTCATGTAAGCTAAGTTTTCTCGGTCGCCTAACGCTAAATCAGCGTCAGTCAATACTTCAGCTCGTTTAGTCACCGGAACGGACTCACCAGTCAACGCAGATTCTTCAACCCGCATCGTGTTGGCCGTGAGTAATCGTAAGTCAGCGGGCACAATATCACCAGCCTCCAAGTGAACAACGTCCCCCGGCACCAATTCGTTACTCTTAACGGTCACAACCTCGCCGTCACGTTCAACCTGAGCGACGGGCGCTGCCATTTCCTTTAAGGAATTAATGGCTTCCTCCGCTTTGGCCTCCTGAAAAACGCCAAATACTGCGTTCAACAACACAACGGCTAAGATAATTAATGCATCAACCATCTCACCAGTCGCACCAGCCACAATTGCCGCTACAATCAGCACAATGATCATAAAATCTTTAAATTGCGCGATGAACTTTTCAATCAATGTTGTTTGACGTTTAGCTGCCAGCCGGTTTTCACCGTACTGTTCCCGTCTTGTCGTTACCTCATCCGTTGTTAAGCCAGATTCCCGAGTTGCCAATTTAGCCAACAGTTCTTGCACCGTTAGCTGATACCATGATTTTTCCGCCATCGTAAACCCTCCTGTTTTCGCGGTTGCCCACGTCATGTGATCGTTATAAGTCTCACCGTTTAAGACTTCCCCGGAGATTGGTCATCCCTTGCTGACGGGTCAGTCACAGAAGAATCTGCTGGTTACTCCCTCATGGTCGTACACTGTTTGCAACGCCAGTCGCCTTTAATTACGGCAACCAACGTTACTTTGTTTTAACCATCATACCAAATTCATGTAAATATTTTGTAAATGTTTGGTGTCGATTACGTAAAAGATTAAGCTTTCCAGAACGTATCAAACACTGTCACTGGTAAATGACGCTTATGTTGCGATTTCACATACCAGTTCTCAATCGTTTCAGCAGCCTGTTCATCAATCGACTTACCTTCTAGGTAATCATCAATGTCATCATACGAAACCCCCAAGGCCACTTCATCTGGTAATGCCGGCCGGTCTTCTTCAAGATCGGCGGTTGGCACTTTGGTATAGAGATGGGCTGGGGCCTTCAACGCTTTAAGTAATTGCTTACCCTGTCGTTTATTAAGCCGCCAGATTGGGGTAATGTCCGCGGCCCCATCACCAAATTTGGTGTAAACCCGGTAATGGCCTCCGCTGCGTGGTCAGTACCCACAACGGCTCCTTGGTTAGCGCCAGCAATCGCAAATTGCGCGATCATGCGTTGACGGGCCTTAATGTTGCCCTTGTTAAAATCGGTAATGGTTTCGTTATTGGCTTCAACGGAAACTACGGCCGCATCAGTCGCCGCTTTGATGTCCACGCGTTCAACCCGATCTGCCTGCATAAACTTGATGGCTGCCATCGCATCCGGTTCATCCGCCTGAACACCATACGGCAAACGAACTGCGATAAATTGATAGTCGTCACCAGTTTCAGCTCGTAATTCAGTTACCGCAAGTTCACTCAATTTCCCGGCTAACGTCGAATCTTGCCCACCAGAGATGCCTAACACCAAGGTTTTTAACCCAGTCGTCGTCAGGTATGACTTTAGAAAATCGATGCTCCGGCGAATCTCAGCTTCTGGATCAATTGTCGGTTGAACCTTTAAGGCCTGAATAATTTCTGCTTGCAATGCTCTCATACTTTCGTTGCTCCTTTGTTTGAGACGTGTCCAAGGCTGTGAGTCATGAGCAACGCTACTCGTTAAAATTAATGGTTTTGACGTAATCGTGAATTGATTTGATCAGAGCCATTTTGTTATCCCAGCAATTCTGGGAGAGGTCCACTGGGTATTTTTGCGGATTCAGATCCCGCTTGTACTCTGGCCAAAGTGATTCCTGATTCTTTTGGCACAAATCACGAATATCCTTCAACTCTGGTTGTTGGTAAACCAAACGCCCTTCATCAAAAATCGGTTGTAAGATTGGTCGAGCATCAAAAGCGGTTACCGTCTTATTGATATAGGTGTAACTTGGGTGGAACATGTAGAGTTCGTCCGCTTGCCGTGGATCTTCATCCCACAACGCAATGTAGTCCCCTTCAGACTTACCGTCCGCCTTCTTGGTGATCCGCCAAACCTGCTTGCGCCCAGGGGTTGAAACTTTTTCTGCGTTATTGGAGAGTTTGATGGTATCTTGCATCTCACCCTGATCATTTTCAATGGACACCATCTTATAGACAGCACCAAGGGCGGGTTGGTCAAATGCCGTGATCAGCTTGGTGCCAATGCCCCAAACATCAATCTTGGCATTTTGCATCTTCAACGACATAATCGTTTTTTCATCCAAATCGTTAGAAGCGTAAATCTTGGCATCCGTAAATCCGGCTTCATCCAATAATTCGCGAACCCGCTTTGATAGATAGGCCATATCGCCTGAATCAATTCGAACCCCTTGGAAATTGATCTTGTCGCCCATTTCTTTAGCGACTCGAATGGCACTTGGCACACCACTCTTAACGGTGTCGTACGTATCCACGAGGAATACACAGTCGCGGTGCGTTTCTGCGTAAGCCTTGAAGCATCGTAGTCGTTGCCATAGGTTTGAACCAACGCGTGGGCGTGCGTTCCGCTGATTGGAATCCCAAACAACTTGCCAGCGCGAACGTTTGAGGTGGCATCAAAGCCGCCAATGTAAGCGGCCCGGGTTCCCCAAATCGCCGCATCAAACTCTTGTGCCCGGCGTGTCCCAAATTCCATGATGCCGTCGTTGCCGGCAACCGAGCGAATTCGAGCGGCCTTCGTGGCAATTAGGGTTTGATAGTTAACGATGTTTAGAACCGCTGTTTCAATTAACTGACAGTCCGCTAACGGCCCTTCAACTTGAATCATTGGTTCGTTATTAAAGACCAGTTCGCCCTCAACTGCTGACCGAATCGTTCCCTTAAACTTAAAATTAGCGAGGTAATCTAAGAACGCGGGTGAAAAGTCCTCAGTTTCTTTTAAATACGCAATATCACTTTCCGTAAAGTGACAGTTTTCGATATAATGAATAATGTGTTCAAGGCCCGCAAAAACCGCAAACCCATTCCGGAACGGCATTTGTCGAAAATACACTTCAAAAATCGCACGTTTATCTTGAATGCCTTTTTCAAAGTAAGTTTGAATCATACTTAGTTCATACGCATCCGTATGTAACGTTGTGCTATCATCTGGATACTGCTTTGCCATACTTGCAACTCCCTTGTCTGCTTACCGGTTCCAAAGCTTAAGTTGATCCATTTGGAACACGCTTTTGTTATAGCTACTATTTTATCATTAATCAAGAAGGACGTCATCGAATCAGGCGTTTTCTTTCTATCAGAATAGGTGGTTACTATGTCACAAGAATTTCCAATTGTAAACGTACTCAACGTCCCATTTATTAACGCAACCCAGCAAGCCTTTCTCGATGCTGTTGAACACCGAATCGACACGCGGCAAACAACTTTCGTGGTAACTGCTAACCCCGAAATCGTCATGTACGCCCGGCAGCATCCAAGTTATCAAACGTTGTTGGAAAACGCCGATTATGTAACGCCCGATGGCATCGGCATCATTAAGGGCGCCGAAATTTTGAAGACGCCACTTCCAGAACGCATCACCGGCTACGACACAATGTTGGCTTTACTCGCGTGGGGAAACCAGCGCCAACGCTCCGTTTACTTTGTTGGGGCTAAGCAAGAGGTGATCACCGACTTAAAACGCGTTGTCGCTAACCGATATCCGCATTTAAAGGTCCTTGGCGCTCGAAACGGCTATTTTGACGACTTTGCCCCAATTGCTGACGATATTGCGCAACAGCAGCCTGACATGGTGTTCTTGGCAATCGGTTTTCCAAAACAAGAAGAACTCATTGCTGCGTACCAACATCTCAACCACGGTCTCTGGATGGGCGTCGGCGGTAGTTTCGACGTCCTTAGCGGCCATACCAAACGTGCACCGAAGTTCTTCCAAGAGCATCGGCTTGAATGGTTCTACCGACTCATTAGCGAACCCACCCGCGCAAAACGGATGCTGGTACTGCCACGTTATCTGCGAACGGTTAAGCGAGAAGCGCGGAAGTTACGGCAAAAGTAGTAATTTTTACTGTCGCTTGTGTCCAGCGTAAGCATGTATAGTTTGTGAAATTCAGTGATTCTGGTTTCCTGATAGTGGAAGGATGCCGCGGGAGGCTCCGGCGCTATGCGAGGCTGGAACGCAGTGGCGGGCCTCCGAGCTAGGAATGGGCAAAAACCGCCCATGCCGGATCTCTCCGGACCCGCGTATGACTAAGGCACTCGCACCCCGAACCCCACGGGGCACGACTGCCCAAGTCATACCGACACTGCTGAGCCTCGCGCGCCTCCGCCTCCCGCTACATGGTGCGCTGTCGGTAACAGAACAGCTGACTGTCACGCTCTGAAGTTGACAGAACTGTGCGACAGCTACGTTGGATGGTAACTCAACAGTTGCAGAAACAATCGTGGTCAATGTTCAGTAACTGCCATAAGTCAACGACTGCGCGATGCGGAAACGTATCAGTTGCACGTCACGTTTATGCTGAATTGATAAGCTAACGTTGCCCTTCAACGCATTTTGAGATGATCTACGATAGTGCCGCATCGCGCCAATGTAAGATTTCGGTCAGCGGCTAGGTGGATGCTGTGTCGCGATAATTATCGGGGACGAAGTTAAGACTCGCACGGATTTTGGCGAGGCTTAACTTCGAGGTCTGAGACCGCCCTTTGGCTCAGACCGGCCCCACAGCAGAAACCTAGTCGCTGACCGGAATCGTAAGTCCACGCAAATCATTGCACTTCACAAACTAAAAACAAGAATGCTTACGCTGGACACAGGCGTAAGCACAAAAAACGCCTCACCGGATTTCGGTGAGGCGTTTTTGTTAATCAAGCTACTTTTCAAGGTAAAATTCAAAGCGTTCGCCAACGTATTGGGTCCGAACGTATTCGAATGGTCGGCCGTCTTGGAGATAAGAGATTTGGCGGAGCCGTAAAATGGCATCGCCGCGTTTGATGTCCAAGAATTCAGCAATGCGTTCTGATGCCAACGATGCTGAAACCATTTGCTTGGCATGACCTGGAATCATGTTCTTCTTCGTTTCCAGTGTTCGATATAACGAATCCGTCACTTCAGGCTTTGACAGACCATCGACGATTTCAACTGGAATCGTGGCCACTTCAAAACTAATCGGCACATCATCACCGTAACGCACCCGTTCCATTCGAAGGACTTCTTCGTCATCCTTCAGCTTTAACTTTTCAGCTTCACTTAATGAAGGACTCATAACGTGATACGAGACGGTTTTGCTAGAAGGTTGCTTTCCTTGCGCCAGCATCAGATCCGTAAACCCGGTCACACCCGACATCTTCTCTTGCACTTTTTGGTTGGCAACAAACGTGCCGGAGCCCACAAAGCGCTCTAAAATTCCCTCTTCAACCAAGGTTTGAATCGCTTGCCGCAACGTCATTCGGCTCACGTTAAATTGAACCGCCAATTCACGCTCTGACGGAATACGATCACCGACGGACCATTTTCCGGCTTCAATCGCTTTTTTGATTTCATTATGAATTTGAATATATACAGGTGATCCCATAGCACAAACGACCTTTCTACGTCACTTACACCTTAGTCGGTCACGATTTGACGACCAAAACTGTAAGTTGTCTCTAAATTGAGGGCCCGGTCAAAGACGTTCAAATCGGCGTCTAGACTGGCAATAATTTTCCTTTTTGGGTAAGTCCAAATTCCGCTGCTTGGTTAACTGACGCCATTTGAACCGCGTCAGCAATATCACAGCCCGTAAAGTTGATGATGTTTCTAAAGGCATCGTCAAAGCGCAACACGGAACCAGCCAAGTTACCACTTTCAAGTCGGGCTTGCTTATCCTTAACGATTACTTTTTGACCGCCAAGTTCGCTGACACCCTCTGGCATGCCCTTAGCCCGCATTGAATCTGTCACTAATTCGATTTTTTCTGGCCCTTTTTGTTCGTAAGCCAGCTTGATCATGTCTGGTACAATGTGGAACCCATCACAGATCAATTCGGCATACATGTTATCTTCAAGCATGGCGTGACCCGTTACGCCAGGTTCCCGGTGCTTAAATTCACGTTGGGCGTTGTACAAATGCGTCACGTGAGTTGCCCGACTTGCCAACATCTGTGCCCGAGTTGCGTTACTGTGTCCAACAGATGGCACAATGTTGTGTGCTAAGCAGTAATCTTCAAACTTCTCAGCACCTTGATCTTCCGGTGCGTACGTAATTAATTTAACTAACCCACCGGATAATTCATTCCAGTGGTCAAGTAAAGCAACGTCTGGATCCTTGATGTATTTTTCAGGTTGGGCACCCTTATAAATCGCCGCAATAAATGGTCCTTCAAGGTGAATCCCAGCAATCACCGGATTCTTAGCGGCGGCTTCTTTAATACCAACCATCGCGTGGGCAATGTTTTCATTTGACTGCGTCATCGTGGTTGGGAAAACCGTGGTGATCCCTTCGCGCGTCATCAGGTTAACCATTTTATTAATCTGATCAGCATCGCCATCCATCGAATCAAACCCGTAACCACCGTGGGTATGAACGTCAATAAACCCGGGGACAATTAGTTTACCATTGACGAAGTGAACCTCATCATTCGCCTGAGCGTGGTAATCACTCATGGCACCAACTGCTTCAATTTGAGCGTCAAACCGGATGTAACCATCCAAGATAACGGCTTCACCAGTGTAAATTGTGGCGTGCTTCAACACGATACTCATATATGCATCCTCCTAGATATCAATCAGTATAGGTCAATTATATACTGGTATAGACCATATGTCTAAGGAAGTTGCCTTATTCTGCATTATTCTTTTCGATGGTGGCATCGATTCCTTTAACGACGGCGGTCATAAAGCCGGCTTCTTCCATGGCCAACAACCCAGCCACCGTACTACCACCTGGTGAAGAGACTTGGTCAACAAGCCCAAAGGGGTTTTCGTCAGACGCCAACACCATCTGAGCAGATCCCATCACCGCTTGCGCAGCAATCTTGGTTGCCTGAGCCTTAGTCAACCCATACTTCACGCCAGCTCGACTTAGACTATCGATAAAGAAGTAGACGTAAGCTGGCGATGAACCAGCGAGTGCAGAGAACGTTGCAAAATCCGCCTCTGGTAACGTCACAATACTACCAATCGAATTAAACAATTGAACTGCGGTATCGTAAGCGGTTCCGGTTAACTGGTCGTTTGCATGAACGGCCGTCATCCCGGCTCCAATCGCCACGTTTAAGTTAGGTAACGTCCGTAAAATCGGTAACTCATAGCCAGCTAGTTCTTCTAGTCGCTTTAGGCTCAATCCCGCCACGATTGAAATCAAGGTGACTCGCTTTGGATCTAATTCATCGCGAACCTCCTGTAAAACATTAGTTGCGACATTCGGCGTCACTGCCAATACCAGCAAGTCACTTGCTTGTGCGACCGCTTGGTTACTCGTTGCTGCTTGAACACCGGTCTCTTCGGCAAAGGTCTGGTAGGTGTTGTGCGCACTATGTACTAAAATATCTTGCGCCGCCACATTTCCCGTTTTCAACAGGCCTTTGATGATTGCTTGTGCCATACCACCGACACCAATAAACCCAATTTTCATCATCAGTTCACTCCTCAAACATCATCTTAGTCATAGTTCTATTATAGCAAAAAAAGCCAGTCACACACCGTGACTGACCTCTTTTTTAGTTGGGCTAGCTGGGTTCGAACCAGCGCATCACGGGATCAAAACCCGTTGCCTTACCACTTGGCTATAGCCCAATAATTAAAATGGAAGGGAGTGGATTCGAACCACCGAACCCGAAGGAGCGGATTTACAGTCCGCCGCGTTTAGCCAGACTTCGCTACCCTTCCAAAAAGACTAAAAACAACATTTATAACTATACAATATCTTGTATAAACAGTCAACCCTTAATTGAGTTGAAATTGGGCTAGCTGGGTTCGAACCAGCGCATCACGGGATCAAAACCCGTTGCCTTACCACTTGGCTATAGCCCAATGATTAATGGACGGGAGTGGATTCGAACCACCGAACCCGAAGGAGCGGATTTACAGTCCGCCGCGTTTAGCCAGACTTCGCTACCCATCCAAAACATTGATCTGTAACAAATCAACTACATTATAATACCAAATTAACAACTCGGACGCAAGCCCTTTTTGAAGCTATTGCCGCATTTTAATTCAATTCATCGATTTTTCATGATTTTAAATTTGCGGAATCCAGCTCAACAATGCGGAGTTGGCGTTGCCATTCCGTCAAAAAGGAATCCGACTGCCATTCGTGCCGACGTTTGGTGCCGTACCCCACTGCCTGATTATAATACGTTGTGCCGTCAATTAATCGTGGTTGCGTACGTAGATGCATGTGGCCAAATAAGACTCGGTCAACTTTAAACTGAGTTAATAGATTGCCTAATCGCTGACTCCCCATCATTGCATTTGCCATATTCCAAAATCGGTTATCATCCGTAATGCGTAGGTAAGTCGATTGCGGGACAAAGTGGGTCATAAAAAAGACACGCTTTTGATCAACCTGCGCTCGTTTTAACTGAGCCGTTACCTGCTCTAAAACAAGATCCGTGCGCTCAGGATCGGTCATGGGTTGCTGAATCGCACTGTCCAACCAATAAGCCCGCTTCCACTGTTCAAACGCTGCAACGTCTTTATCAAGGCCATCAGCAAACGAATAGTCATACCACCCGTTATTACCAATGATTCGCCAATCCGTCCCAGGAACATCAAAAAACTGGTTATGCAGGTAGGTCGGATCCAACGGTTGTTCCAGTTCATCAAACGTTACGCCATTCACCATGTCATGGTTACCAGCAATAAACCGCACCTGAGTCGTTGGTACTGCAGCTTGTAATTGCTGCATGAAGCTAACGACCGGTCAAAATGATTAAACAGATCTCCCGCAACCAGATAAATACCGACTTGTTGCTGAAGCAACCACGCTGCTTGCTGGCTAATCACCGTTTCAACTGGCACCTGATTAATATCTAAATGTTGGTCACTTGAAAGCGCCACCTTTACCACGTCGATTCCCCACCTTCAGTTGATTACGCAAAAAAGATGCGCTACGATAATATCGTAACACATCTTCTTTAATAATTGCTTATTGAACACCGGCCATTAGGCGCTTAATTGGCTTAACCATTAAGAATAAGATAATGGCGAAGACGATTGAAACGATCCCAATAATGGTGAAGTACATGACTTCGTTTTCTGGTGTGTAGAATTTAACGATTTGTGAGTTAACGGCTTGACCAGCTGAATCGGCCAAGAACCACATACTCATCATTGATGACTGGAAGGCCTTTGGTGCCAACTTAGTCGTTACTGATAAGCCAATTGGTGAAATCAGTAATTCGGCAATTTCAACGATTGCCCAGCTACCAACTAACCAAAGTGGACTAACGGCTGCGTGTGGACCAAACATGGCAACGGGAACCACCATGAACAGGTACGAAATCCCGGCGAAAACCATCCCAATCGCAAATTTCGATGGCGATGAAGGTTGCTTCTTACCAAGCTTCGTCCACATCGTGGCAAAGATTGGCGTGTAGATCAAAATGAACAGTGGGTTTAATGATTGATAGTTGGCTGGGTTAATGTTCAAGCCCAAGAAGTGGTTGTTCGTTTGCGATTCCGCGAACAGTGCCAACACAACGGATCCTTGTTCTTCAATTGCCCAGAAGATTGCGGCAGCGATGAACAATGGGACGTACGCCCAAACTCGTGACCGTTCTTGCTTGGTAACCTTCTTGCTCGTTAACATAACGGCGAAGTAGGCAACTGGCGTCAAGACGGCAATGATACTCAATAACGTGATGAACGTGCTGATTGTCAAGGCGTTGAAGACCTTCATAATCAACAAGATCAAGCAAATGCAATGACCCCGATCATAACGCGGAATGATAGCTTCTTTGCGTCGCCTGGTTCCAATGGATCATCAGGATACAAGGAATCTTTGCTGAGGTACTTGTTACCGCCGTACCAGTAGAAGATCAACCCAATAAACATTCCGATTGCGGCCAATGAGAAGCCGGCGTGGAAGTTAAAGGCACTTTGCATCCCACTAACGGCAAACGGTGCAATCAGTGACCCAAGGTTGATCCCAAAGACGAAGATCGTAAACCCAGAATCCCGACGAACGTCACCTTCGTTGTATAACGAACCGACCATTTCGGAAACGTTAGGCTTCAACAACCCAGTTCCAATCGTAATTAAACAAATTGAGATAAATAAGGCAACTTTACCAAATGGTAATGCCAAACAAATATGACCAAACATGATCAAAACCCCGCCATAAAAGACGGTCTTTCGACTCCCCCATACCCGGTCACTTAAGAAACCACCAAGCACAGAAGACAAATAAACTAATGACCCGTAAATCGACATGACAGAGGCAGCAAGCCCCTTGTCCATGCCCAGACCACCCTTAGCAATTGAGAAGTACATGTAGTAGATCAGAATTGCTTTCATACCATAGTAACTAAACCGTTCCCACATTTCAGTGAAGAACAACGTTGACAACCCTTTAGGCTGACCAAAGAAGGAACGATCTAACTTTTGTTTCTCTTGGTTATCCAAAAAATATACCTCCAGACATCTCTCACTCAAGCAATCCCATTTATTTACCAGAGTGACTATTGGGGATGTTAGCGTCAACACCCTCATAAACTTCTAATTGAAACATATAGCGTATTATACGCCGAAAGCTCGACCAACGCAACGTTGCTCGAGCTTAGATAGGCTTGGGATGATTGATTTTTAAGGGATTCAATTCTCTTAAAATAATTTCAGTTGATAGCGGACTTGTATGAGACCTTTCACCCGGCTACCTTATTTTTATCTAATTCTGCCAAGGCGAATTTAACCAGGTTTTCACCGTTTAACCAACCGTAAACATCGTCAGGAATTTGGTGTACGTTTTGATGCAACGTGGTTAATTCATCGTAATGGTAACTGACCTGTGGAGCAACTAACACTAGATCAGCATCATCAGCACCAGATTGTTTAATAGCTAAATAACTCGTTGCTTCAAACTCAATATCGGCATGGTAAGCTTCTGCCGAGCGTTCTGCCGCCTGCTGTAACAATTCGCTGGAAATACCACTACCACATACAATTAATACTCGTGTCATCTTAATAACCCCCTGAAATTAACGCATTTAAACGTTCTTAGTAGATTGACTTAAGAATACCACTAAATATTGTAGACCACAAGTCTGAATTGTGGCTCAAATTGCACTGATATTGGCGTTTCACTGATATATACCAATTTTAAAATGGTTTTATCGCACAAAAAAAGGTTAGTAGCAACTGCTACTAACCTTTCAACGTTTATTAATGCCGGCTGAGGAATTCGAATCCCCGACCCTCGGTTTACGATACCGATGCTCTACCAACTGAGCTAAGCCGGCATAACATAAATATAAAAACTCCGGCAGGCGGGCTCGAACCGTCGACAACCTGATTAACAGTCAGGTGCTCTACCAACTGAGCTATGCCGGAATAATAC
>NZ_BBAD01000049.1 GCF_001311075.1 Secundilactobacillus similis DSM 23365 = JCM 2765 | reverse complement strand
TCGCAACTTTAGAAACCCTAGAAATGACAGTTTAAGTGGCGCCGAATTTTGTAGCCTGAGAGCGCTGGTTTTCATGCGGCTTTGGCGAGCGAAGCGACGACAAACAGCCTTCACCAAGATCGCACCCAACACTTACGCTGGACACAAACGACAGTAGTTTCTTTATATTAATCACACAGCATAATTCGGTGAAGTCTCGCAAAAATCTGGATAATCAGTGTAGGAGTTAAAAGAACAGTCTGACAGCAACCAAGGAAGGCTGATCGTTGTACCAGACACAAACCGAACTTTGTTTTAAGTCCAAGTTAAGGTTTCCCCGTTATCATCAAACCTATTCAAAAAACTGTAGCGTAACTACAACGAACAGAACGACTTTGAGCAGTATGCCTAAGTTGCGTTCTAAATAGAAAGGATTTTGATGACTATCAAACCGTTTAAACAGAAGTACTGGATCAGCATCATCACGGTCGCGGTGATTTTACTGGTTTGGAGCACGATTACATATCAGCATCAAGTATCGCAATTGATCATCCCGTCGCCAGGACAGATTTGGACCTGCTTCGTTCAGCTATTGCAAGATGGCTACAAGGGGACCTCGTTGTGGGGACACATGTGGGCGAGCCTGCAACGGCTATTTATCGCCTTCGGGTTGGCCGCGGTTACCGCTATTCCAATCGGGTTACTGAGTGGCTATTCGGAAAAGATTCGTGCGGTATTTGAACCAATTATTGCGTTTATTCGACCACTGCCGCCTCTGGGTTACTATACGATCATTATTCTATGGATGGGAACTGTTAATGCGTCGAAGATTTTCTTACTGTTTCTTGGCGCCTTTGCACCGATTTTCGTCTCCTGTGTTTCGGGCGTGACTCGAGTTGATCCCGATTACATCAATCATGCACGGACGTTGGGTGCTAACCAATGGCAGATTTTTGCGCACGTCATTTTGCCCGCATCGTTGCCTGAGGTTTTTGTCGGCTTACGAAATGCAATGAGTATCGCTACGCAACATCAGTGGCTGCCGAAATGGTAGCGGCCGTTTCCGGAATCGGGTGGATGGTGCTGGACGCTTCCAAGTATCTGCGAAGCGACGTGGTCTTTGTGGGTATTATCCTAATGGGCATCACCGGGATCGTGCTTGATAAGCTCTTGTTACTGCTGGAACACCAGATGATCGGTGGGAGGGAACGCCATGCTTAGAAAATTGACGATCGTGAGTTTTGTTGGTCTCATGATGACGCTGTTACTGATTTTAACGGGGTGTTCATCAACTTCCGGGACGGCCGAAGCCAACAAAACGAGTGCTTATCCAACCACCGTTAACGTCGGCATCATTGAAGGTGGTCCTGAATCGGCCATTTTAGCTAAAGAAGGGTATTTACAAAAATACATTAAAACGAAGGTCAAAGTGACCACGTATTCTTCGGGAACTGATATCAATAATGCCTTCATCTCGCATACATTAGACCTTGCTTCGTTTGGGTCATCACCGGTTACACTGGGCCTAGTCAATGGTGTGAGCTATAAGGCGGTTGCGGTGCCGTACACAGAGGGTGGCCAAATCGAAGCGTTGGTTGCTCGCAACGGAACTGGTATCAAATCGGTTAAGGATCTGAAAGGGAAAACCATTGGGGTCCCAGCCGGCACAACTTCCCACTATGCATTGTTACAGGCGTTAAAATTAGCGGGCCTCAGTACGTCTGATGTAACGATTGAAGACTTGTCTGGCCAAAACATTGTGGCGGCTTGGAAGCGCAAAGAAATCGATGCGGCCTATACGTGGAGTCCCAGTCTCGATAGTATCAAAAAGACCGGGACGGTTATCACAAGTGATGGTCAGTTAGCATCACAGGGCATTTCAATTCCTGAAATCGCAGTTGCCACTAATAATATGATGACTAAGTATCCGAAGGTGGTGGCACAGTACGTCAAAGCGATGTTGGCGGTGGGCAAGTTGGTTAAAACGAACCCTCAGCGCGCAATTGCGGACGTTGCGAGTTGGGAAGGCATTTCAAAAGCAGCGGCTAAGGCACAAATTGAAGATAACCACTGGCTAACGGGCAGTGAGCAGTTAAGCAGCTTAACCGGAACGGGTAGTGGGTCATTGGTCGAAACGCTTCAGTTAACCGCCCAATTCCATAAACTACAGGAAAATATCACCACCGTGCCGTCACGAAAGACCCTGAGTGCAACGGTTGATAACGATTATCTGGCAGAGGCGTTAGGAAAGGAGACTGGCAAATGAGTGAAACTAAGATTGTGACACCAGAAGCGGTTGCAGCCGAGGCAATTGCAGCAAAATCAGCGGCACCAGTTACTGAGCATCAAACGACAACAGCCAAAGGTTTAACGACGGATGAGGTGCCATTGTTGGATATTCAACACGTTGCGATGAACTACCAAAATGGTAAACAGACCGTTCCAGCATTGGGCGAGGTCAACCTTCAAATTTATCCGGGTGAATTCGTTTGTGTGATGGGGCCGAGCGGTTGTGGCAAGAGTACGCTGCTCAATATTTTAGCCGGCTTCATGGCACCGAGCGAGGGTCAGGTGTTACTGAATCAAACGCCGATTAAGGGTACCGATGCGCAGCGTGGCGTTGTTTTCCAGAATGCGCCACTGTACGATTGGTACTCGGTGCGCGATAATATCGCCTTCGGTCCTAAGATGAAGCACGTTGATCAAGCCCAGATCAAAGCGGATGTGGATTACTACTTGGATGAAGTTGGGTTAACCGAATTCGGGGACAAGCACATCTACGAACTTTCCGGTGGGATGAAACAACGCGCCAACATCGCGAGTTCGCTGATCAATGATCCGGATATCTTGTTGATGGACGAACCGTTCGGCGCGCTGGATGCGTTGACACGTGAACAGATGCAAACGTTGGTCCGACGAATCTGGCATGAAACCGGGAAAACGATTTTCTTCATTACCCATGACGTAGACGAAGCGCTATTGCTAGGAACCCATATTTTAGTAATGTCAAAGCATCCGGGACGGGTGATTGCTGATTTTTCAGCTGATTTTACGACACGACTCATTGGTGATCAGTCCCAGTCAGTGCGGTATACGCCGGAGTTTGGGGAACGCCGACAGTATATTTTGAAGTTGATCAACGGGCAGTGAAAAGATTTCAGAAATTAGTCAATCGTGAAATTGCCATGAAATTATGAGAAAACTCTAAGCTTCATTTAAGAGTTGCTCACTAAACTAACAGTACGATAACCAGACAGGCACCAAGAAAGTGGAGGCATTGACCAATGAAAGCATTCGATTTTTTAAACCAAACCAGTGAAATAACGATTCCGATGGGCAAGACGATGGTTCTCGATAAGGGTTTGGGACTCAACGCTGTGGACGATTTGATTGCCACGGCTGGTGACGCGATTACCTTTGTGAAGTTCGGCTGGGGCACCAGTGCGGTGATGGACCGGAACCTTGTGATGGCCAAAACGGCACGGTATGCGGCGGCTGGCTTGATTCCTTATCCCGGTGGCACTTTACTGGAAGCGGCGTTGGCAAATGACCAATACGACGCTTTCTTAGATGAAGCCAAGGCTTTAGGGTTTAAAGGCATCGAGGTTAGCGATGGCTCGACGACTGTTGCGGCAGACATTCGTCACGACTTGATCATTAAGGCGCGAGAAGCTGGTTTCTTCGTGATCTCCGAGGTTGGGAAGAAGAATCCCGACTTGGATCACGAGTTAACCCCAGCCGAACGGGTCGCTATCATCAACGCTGACTTGGCTGCCGGGTCACATTACGTGATTCTTGAAGCCCGCGAAGCCGGGAAGAACATCGGTATTTACGACAACAACGGCAACATCAAGGTGGACGAACTCGACTTGTTGGCCGAAAACGGCATCGACAAGTTGATCTTCGAAGCCCCATTGAAGGCCCAACAAGTGGCGTTGATTTTAAAATACGGCCCGCAGGTTAACATGGGCAATATTGCTACCGAAGACGCCATCTCACTGGCAACGCTTCGGCGGGGCCTTCGTGGTGACACGTTAGGTAAAATTAAATCAGCGGCGGACCTTGCACACTAAGCGACGGATGATTACCATAATAATAGAAGAAAAGGCAGAGCGTTTAGGGAGCAGTTAGCTTTCTAAGCGCTTTGTCTTAATCAAAGGAGGTTGGGACGAGTAAGTTGTCGTCCCGCTACACAATATGAAACGATTATTTATTATTCGCCATGGTAAGACGCAATGGAACCTTGAAAAACGGCTTCAGGGTGCTGGTGCGGATAGTCCGTTGTTGACGGATGACCTGACCGGCTATGAGCAGTTAGCGCGGTATTTGAACCAATACCAGTTTGCGAAAGTTTACGCTAGTCCAATCGAACGGGCGATGGATACCGCTAAATTGGTGACGTTGCGGTTATCACAACCGATTGACGGCATCCAAGCAGTTGACGGGTTAGCTGAGCTGTCCTTTGGGCAGTGGGAAGGTCAAACTCGGGAGTCGTTGATTGCCAGTGACCGGGAGCTGTTTGGTAAACTGTCTCGGCGTGAAAATGATCCCCGGTTGGCAGCAATTGGCGTGGAAGACTTTGACGCGGCTCGCCAACGGTATGCGGATGCACTTCGGACGATTGCGGAGGAACTAGGCGAGGACGAGAACGCGCTGATTTTTTCCCATGGTGGCATTAGTCAGTTGGGCATTAAGGCGGCGACTGGTAATGAACACTTGCTGGGATTGAAAAATTTGTCGACATCGATTTTGGGTGTGCAGGATGATGGTATGTATCTGGACGTTTATAATCAGACCGCGTATTTGGATGCGGTTGATTTAAATGAAGGTAATGTGTCGATTTTATAGATGATGGAGAGGCCAGTGGTGGTCTCTTTTTTATGGTGTTTTTGAAGGCACATTAATAGATTAAAAGTAGACTAAATCAAGCTCTTTTGATATTCATTTAATGAATGATTTGATATAATAAAGGTATGCCTGACAAAATCAGTTATATCTCAGACTTGCACCAATACCAGTTTCAATCTGATGCTAACTTTGAATGGCCCGTTATTGCTAATCATGCCGATCGATTATTGCTTGGTTATTTCAAGGAAACGAAGTTAATCGGTCTGCTTGCTTTCGAACGAAAAGTTGATGATTTTTATAATTGGATCGTTGATTTAGAAATCAAGAAGGATTATCAAGGACGGGGATATGGAAGTAAATTGTTAGCCACTGTAATGCTAGATGCGTTTCAACAAGGATTCGATGGGTTTGTTGTTCTTCAAACTAAAACTAACGGTGTCGAACGGTACTATGAACACTTGGGTGGTATTCGATATACGTTTAGCCGGATTCGATTTGAAACAGATAGTAGTCGAAAAATCGTCTACAAATACCTACATCAGGAGGTTTAATATCATGGATGCACAGCAGGTTTTAAAGACCATGCGTCACTATCAGGAACGCTTAAATCAGATTCCACGTGGACAAGAACGGTTTAATGAAGTTGCTGAGGCGTATAATCAATTTATGTTCGCGCACTTACCGGAAAGAGATTTCAATTTTATTATGTCGCATTTGGATCATAATATTACTAATCCAGAAGCAGCTGCGCTAGTTGCGGCTTCTTATAATAAAGAAGATATTTCAGAAGTAATATCGCTTGACCCTGAAGTCAAGTTAGCGCTTAAGTTTCGAATTGCTCGCAATCAAAAGCATCTGACTCAAGCGGAAGTCGCTCGTCGTAGTGGGAGTTTCACACAAGGACAAGTCGCTAAAGCCGAAGCTGTCAAAACATCATTATCGATTCCACAATGGGACACGTTGTTTAAGGCAATTGGGAGTGCTTCGACATTGGCACTGGGCATTTAAAACTAATTTGACGAGAGTGGGCAAAAACTCGTTTAGGTCCCAGAATATAAGAGAGCCGGCCCGTGGATTCCTGGTTTTGGAATCTACGGGCCGGTTCTCTTATATGGCCGGGACCTGAGTTTTGGCGCACGTTTAGACTAGATAACAGTTTTGGAATAAAGTGAAATTTTTAACTCGCTTCAAGTTAAGAAATTAGTTCGATGCTTACCAATATGGTCTTTTTTCCAGCCTTGTTTTTGATTGCCCCGAACTTTATTAACCACTTACCACCTACTAAGAACCACTTACGCACTCACTATTTACAACACCGCCAAAATCGGGTTTAATTGACCAAGTAGTCAAGGTCGTGCACAATGTCAATTTTGTGATAGCATTTATGCTTTACATTTAAGAAGCGTTAGCGGATAATACATCTTGCTCTGTTTAATCGTAAAAAAATAAAGCCCAACCAAGTCGTGATAACTGGCGTTTTTGACCCATTGTAGTCGTCTGTTATCACCATTTGTATGCACTGAACTGTGCCGGGCAACGACTGAGGGGGAGCCGACTAGGTGCACGAGACCGTGCTAAAGGGGAGGACAATAGTATGTTGATGAAGGCAATCGGCAGGTACAAACTGCTGATCACCGCAGCGTTGCTCACAATGCTGCTCCAAGTGGGGGCCGCGTTGTGGCAACCCAGTTTTATGAAAAGTATCTTAAGCGTCATGGCCAACATGTCGCTTTCAACGTCCGATAAGATCGACAAGGTCAGTGGTTACGGGGTTGCCTTGATTGGTATCGCGGTGATCGGTTTGATCGGCTCAGTGCTCAACACACTAGCAGCCGCCAAAATTGCCCAGTCGGTATCAGCAGACTTGCGGGAAATGACGTTCCGTAAGATTCAGACGTTCTCGTATGAAGATATTGAAAAATACCAATCGGCGAACCTCGTCGTGCGGATGACCAACGATATCACCCAGGTGCAAACGCTCCTGATGATGGCGTTCCAGATTTTAATTCGAATTCCACTGTTATTCGTGGGGGCCTTCGTGCTCTCAATCATTACAATGCCACAGCTTTGGTGGATCATTATTGTGATGGTGGTCTTGATCGTGATGGTCACGGGCCTGTCGATGCGCTCGATGGGACCGCATTTTGGTGCGTTCCAACACTTGATGGATCGCATCAACGCCATTGCGCGGGATAACCTGCGTGGGGCGCGAGTGGTCAAATCCTTCGTGCAAGAAAAGAGTCAAGCAGAGAAGTTTGATAAGGAATCAGACGACTTGCTGGGCCATAACTTAGCGGTTGGGTATACCTTTGCCACGATGATTCCCGCCTTTACGGTGATTTCACAGTTGGCGATCTTCGTTGCCATTTGGTTGATTTCAACCAACATCACCCAATCTGCATCCTACGCTCAGGATCAACTGGGCGGCATCATGACCTTTATTCAATACATGATGCAAATTATGTTTGCTATTATTATGGGTGGGATGGTCTCAATGTTCGCCTCTCGTGGATTCGTGTCGATTGGCCGGATCAACGAAGTGCTGAACACGAAGACGTCGATGACCTTCATTACTGAAGATAGCGAAGACTTAGATGGTTCCGTGGACTTTGACCACGTGTCATTTGCCTATCCAAACGATGAAACGCCAACCTTGAAAGACATCAGTTTCCACATCGAACCAGGCCAAATGGTCGGAATCGTTGGAGCAACTGGGGCCGGAAAATCGACGTTAGCGCAACTGATTCCCCGACTCTTTGATCCAACCGAAGGGACGGTTGAAGTGGGCGGTAAGGATCTGAGAACCGTTTCTAAACTCACGTTGAAGAACACCATCTCTATTGTGTTGCAAAAAGCCATCCTGTTCTCTGGCACCATTGCCGGGAACTTGAAGCAGGGGAACGCAAACGCCACCGATGCTGATATGGACCGGGCAGCTAAAATTGCTCAAGCCGCTGAATTTATCGACCGGTTACCCCAACGCTACGATGCGGAAGTGGAAGAACGGGCCAACAACTTCTCTGGTGGTCAAAAGCAACGGTTATCGATTACCCGTGGTGTGATCAAGAAGCCAAAGGTACTGATTTTGGACGATTCAACCTCAGCGTTGGATGCCCACTCTGAAAAGCTGGTTCAAGACGCCTTTAACCGCGAATTGAAGGGGACGACCACGATCATTATTGCCCAAAAGATCTCATCAGTGGTTCACGCGGATACGATTTTAGTATTGGACGAAGGTCGCTTGGTTGCGCAAGGCAATCACCACGAATTGGTTGAAACCTCTGACGTTTACCGCAAGATCTACGACACGCAAAAGGCGAAGGAGGACTAATCATGAACGATACTGCTAGAGCGATTAAATTCTTCTACCTGTACTTTAAAAAATACAAACTACAATTTCTCGTGATCGCAATCTTCGTGATTGCCGCTACCTACCTGCAAGTGAAGGCGCCGGTGATCATGGGGGATGCCATCACGCATTTAACAAACTATGTCGGCAACTTCTTCACACATCAACATGCACCCGAAGCTATTAAGGCGCTGAAGAAGATCGCGGCTGGGGCCGTTTCATCGCAAGATGCGTTGCAACACATTGCTACTCAGTTGAGTCAAGCAACCGGTCACACGATTGGCTGGAAGTCATTGACGGATAGCAACGTGCCCGCTCAAGTGCTGTCGAGTCTGCCAAAGGGCACGACGATCCACAGTCTGCAACAGATGGCTGCGATGCCACACGACTGGCACCAACTGACTAACAGCAACGTGCCCGCTTCAATCTGGTCATCCTTGCCACACGGGACGACCATCAACACGCTACACAGCGTTGCGGTGTCGAACCCGGCAAGCAAGCTGACGTTCTTCAAGTCGATGTGGCTCCTGTTGGCGTTCTACGTCATGACCGGGGTTGCCCAATTGCTGTACACGATTTTGTTCACCCGGATCGTTGGTCACTCAACCAACCGGATGCGTAAAGGCTTGTTTGGCAAGTTGGAACGCTTGACGATCGCCTACTTTGACCGTCACGAAGACGGCGATATTTTGGCGCGGTTCACCTCTGATTTGGATAACATTCAAAACACGTTGAACCAAGCGGCCGTGAACGTCACGACCAACTTTGCCCTGTTCGTTGGGGTGTTGATCATGATCTTCCGGCAAAATGTCAGCCTAGCCTGGGTAACGGTTTCAACCACCCCAGTTGCTGTGCTGTGTGCCGTCATCATTATTACCCAAGCTAAAAAATACACCGACCGCCAACAAGCCGAAGTCGGTACGTTGAACGCCTACATGGACGAAAAGATTTCCGGCCAAAAGGCGATCATCGTTGAAGGCCAGCAACAAGACGCCATTGATGGCTTCACAGTTCGTAACGACAAGGTTCAAAAATCAACCTTTGCTGCCCAAGCTTGGTCAGGGATGATCATGCCCGTGATGAACGGGTTCCAATTACTGACGACTGCGTTGGTGATTTTCGTTGGGACGAAGTTGGTGCTGAATGATTCAACGATGAGCACCGCTACGGCGTTGGGGTTAATTGTGACGTTTATCCAATACGCGCAACAGTACTACAACCCAATCATGCAGATCTCATCATCGTTTGGTCAGCTCCAATTGGCGATCACCGGTGCCACTCGGTTGAACGTGATGTTTGATGAACCTGAAGAAGTGCGCCCTGAAAATGGTGAAACCTTCAAGGAAGTCGGCGATGGGATCCAAATTGAACACGTTGACTTTGGGTATTTGCCAGATCAACACATCTTAAAAGACGTTAATATCGATGTGAAGAAGGGCCAGATGGTGGCCTTAGTTGGGCCAACTGGTTCTGGGAAGACGACAGTATGAACCTGATGAACCGGTTCTACGATGTGGATAATGGCGTTATCAAATACGATGGCATCGATATCCGGAAATTTGACCTGGACAGTCTCCGGTCAAAGGTCGGTATTGTGCTACAAGAATCCGTGTTGTTCTCGGGTACGATTGCGGATAATATCCGGTTTGGGAAGCCAGATGCCACGATGGACGAAGTAATCACGGTTGCTAAAACGACCCACATTCACGAGTTCATCGATAGCTTACCGGATAAGTACGAGACCCACGTGGACGACAGTAACGACGTCTTCTCCGTTGGTCAAAAGCAACAAATCTCAATCGCACGGACAATTTTGTCCAACCCAGAGATCCTGATTTTAGATGAAGCTACGTCAAACGTGGACACCGTGACGGAACAACAGATTCAATACGCTATGGAAGCAGCTATCGCCGGCCGGACATCCTTCGTGATTGCCCACCGGTTGAAGACGATTCTAAACGCGGATAAGATCGTGGTGCTGAAAGATGGTGAAGTCATCGAAGAAGGCACGCACCATGAGCTGGTTGCAGCTGGTGGGTTTTATTCGGAACTTTATCATAATCAGTTTGTGTTTGAGTAGAGCGTGAAAAAAATCGGTTAGAAGCTGGAGCATAAGGCCCCCACCACTAACCCCCTGAACTTCGGGGGTTAGTGGTGGGGGCCTTATGTGCAAGCTTCTGATTTTTCACGCGTTTCGGCGTGGTGGCCAGAAAAAATTTAAATAAGAAGGCTTCACATAGTTAATGACTTGCGGAACGAATCAGCACAAACCGAGCCGAAACAAACGTGGAAGCAAAGCACGTCGCCAGCACCACTTAGTAATGCGAAAGCGTCCCCTGAACTTCGGGGGTTAGGGATGGGGGCCTTATGTGCAAGCTTCTGATTTTTTTCACGCGTTTCGGCGTGGTGGCCAGAAAGTGGTTAACTAAAAAGGTTTCACACAAATAACTGACTTGCGGAACGAGACAGTAACAACCGAGCCGAAACAAACATAGTAGCAAAACCCGTCGCCAGCCCCACTCGGTAACATCAAGCGCCAACGCCCCGGCCTTTTAATTTTCTTAATAATTCTCAACCAATCCCATCACCACGGCATCAACCATAACCAAACAGATACCAAAAACTGTCATTTTAAGTTCTCGTTAAGCTTCCGCCAATAATATCTAATCCAACGAGCGCAATCCCCACTGAGCGCCGATTGATAGCAGAAGAACTGGAGGCTTTAATATGACCGAAAAACCACGAACTGATAAAGTGATCGTTCTCGGAATCGATGGCATGGATTCCCGAACTGCAAACCGTTTAGTGACTGAAGGTAAGATGCCGAATTTAAAAAAATACCTCGAACGGGGCTCTGCCCACCAAGGCATTAAACTGCTAGGCGCCGTCCCAACGATTACGCCACCTTGTTGGACAACGTTGGCGACGGGTACATATCCTGGAACTCACGGCATTACTTGTTACTGGCGTCAGGCGCCCGAAAGTCTGGATGCGGTGGTCTACAACATGGATTCACGCAACTGTAAGGCTGAACCAATTTGGAACGAGACAACTAAGAATGGTAAGAAGACGATGGTTTGGCACTGGCCAGGGTGTTCTTGGCCACCAACCTCAAAGAGTCCGTTACTGAGCGTGGTTGATGGTACCCAACCAGGATCCGTTAACATGGGTGTTGCTCAAATGGACTGGGAAAAGATCGTTTACGCAAACGCTGATGTCGAACGTGATCACTTTACGGCCCACACCGATAAAGCCGCTGGCGTCGGGTGTAACATTACCGATTTAGAAGAGGTTTTGAAAACGCCAGACAGCGCGCCGTCTGATGAAGATGATGAGATGATGGAACTCTGGTGGGGTGATAAGTCCCGGGAAGGTAATGAGATCCGGACCTACATCAAGACGTTGGACGATACCGAAATGATGATTGGCGCTAAAGTGGCGTATGATCAATTCTTTACGGGGATAAAGCCTGCTGAAGGTTGGGCGAACGCGCCTAAGGACGCCTTAGAATTTCACTTCGTTGTTTCCGGCGGGACTGAAACGCGGATTGCCTGATCACTAAGGGAGAATCTGGTGATTACGATGCCGTAGCACTTTACCATACCAAGGCGGATGC
Source organism: Secundilactobacillus similis DSM 23365 = JCM 2765 (assembly GCF_001311075.1). Lineage (GTDB taxonomy): Bacteria > Bacillota > Bacilli > Lactobacillales > Lactobacillaceae > Secundilactobacillus > Secundilactobacillus similis. The sequence continues at coordinate 11,464 of NZ_BBAD01000049.1, read as the reverse complement.
CGAACCATTTGCGGTTATTCCAAAGGGTGAAATGGTGTCAGAAATTGTGGATGACGTGACGAAAAAGGGTCAGACGAAGCCGTGCTGCCGGTCTTATAAAATCTTGGAACTTTCACCTGACGGGCAAAACCTGCGTTTCTGGATCAGTAATGCGCTAGATGTGACGAATCACATGTTGTGGTCGGATGAAGCGTTATTTGACGATATCGTGAAAAACGTTGGTCCCGTACCGCCAGTTAGTTTGATTGGTGGGGAAGATGCTGAACTGGTTCGGGAAATTTTTATTCCGTCATGGGATATTTATTGTCAGTGGCAAGCGGATTGTCTGGAATATCTCCTTCAGCATCACCAATATGACGCCATCTTTAGTCATTTACACAACGTAGACTGTGCGGGCCACCAACTCTGGCACCTCGGCAAAACGTTAGCGCTTGGCAAAATACCGATGAAAAAGTCTACCAACAGTTCATTGAACGGGTCTTCAAACAGACTGACGACTACATTGGTCGATTCCTGCACTTCTTGGATGAAGGATACACAATTTTCGTTGTTTCCGATCACGGTTTGTTGGTCGGTGAAAACGTACCGCCAATTCTGGGTGAGTACGGCGGTTTGAATGTGTCAGTGATGGAGAAACTCGGGTATACGACACTGAAAACGGATGCCGATGGGCATAAACTTGATGAAGTTGACTGGGAAAAAACCACGGCCGTCCAGATTCGGAGTAATTACATCTACATTAACGTAAAGGGCCGTGACAAGCACGGAATCGTTGATCCAGCTGATAAATATGAGTTGGAAGAACAAGTGATCTCAGATCTTTACAACTACCGCGATCCTGATACCGGTAAACGGGTCGTTGGCTTAGCCGTTCGCAATAAGGATGCCGTTGTCTTCGGCACTAACGGTGATGAGGCGGGTGATATCTTCTTCACCGTTAACGAAGGCTTTAACCGACTGCACGGGGATGGTTTATCAACGGCAGAAGGCTACTTTAACACTTCCGTCACGCCGACCTTCGTCGCTGCCGGACCGGGTATTAAGGCCAATTACACCACTGAACGGGTGATTCGACAGGTGGATGTGGCACCAACCATTGCAACCCTACTAGGGACTCACGTTCCGGAACAGTGCGAGGGGGCGCCAATTTACCAGATTTTAACTGAGGACTAGTTTTTGCATCAATTGCGCCTTAAACTGAAACCAAGTACTGACGGCTGCCGGTACCGATAACTTTAGAAGAATGTGGTGATCACGTGGTAAAACGATATGATAGTGACAAAATGATTCAGCTTGTGAAGCAGATTTATCAAGCCTACGGGTTTACGGATGAACAGAGCCAAGAGGTTGCGGATACACTGGTGTACACGGATTTGATTGGGATTGCCTCTCATGGGGTCCAACGGTTGATCATGTATGACCGTAATATTCAAAACGGCAAGGTTCAGGTGCATAGCCAGCCGGAAATCGTTAAGGAAACCGACGTTAGCGCGGTAGTGGATGCCAAGTTTGGCTTAGGCCAACTGAACGGGATTTACAGTATGAAGCTAGCCATCCAAAAGGCGAAAGCTCACGGGATCGGGATTGTGACGACCCGTAACTCGCTGCACTACGGGATTGCGGGTTACTACGCGAACTTAGCTGCCAACGAAGGCTTGATTGGCATGTCGTCAACCAACTCGCGTCCCGGAATGGTGCCAACTCACGCCACGCGGGCCTTTATCGGGACCAACCCAATTGGCTTTGCGATGCCGGCCGAACCGCACAACTTTATCTACGATGTCGCAACCACCACGGTCCCACAGGGTAAAATTGAAGTTTATCGGAAGTTGGAAAAGGACTTGCCAGCGTTTTGGGTTGCTAAAGATGGTAATCAACCAGTCAATGATATTACGGACGACGAAACGCTCGATCAGTTGCGGGACCCAGAAGCACCGGTTGCTTGACGCCACTTGGCGGTGTTGACGAAGAAACCGGGAGTCATAAGGGTTACGGCCTCGGCGTCATCGTTGAGATTTTCACTGGGATTCTCTCGATGGGCAGTATTTCAAACGACATTACCACTAAGGACCTGCACTCGGGACCAAGTCAAAGCTTCGTTGCGATTGATCCGGGTATCTTTGGCGATAAGGATCAGATCATCAAGCGTTTCTCAGCTTACCTCCAAGAGATTCGGGACTTACCCGCAATTCCGGGCAAGACCGTTTACGTTCATGGTGACAAGGAAGCACTGGCTTACGAAGACCGCAAGCAAAACGGGATTATCGTTGATGATAAGACCATGGCGGAAGTCGTCAACATTGCCAAACGACTTGGCGTGGATTATGCGGAGTTGATTAAATAGCGCGTTGTTAACCTAGGTCAACATTAAAACGCCCCTCAAGAATGATTATCATTCTTGAGGGGCGTTTGAGTTAGTCTAATTCTTTCATTTTTGAGGTGGTTTGTGCCAAATGCCGTCGCCGACAAAACCAAACGATGCCCACAATCGCTAACACCACAATCACCGCAATCAGCAACCAGTGGCTATAAACTTCAAATTGAGCAACGATTGCCTGCCAATGATTACCTGCCAGACTCCCGGCATAAATCAACACCGTGTTCCAAATCAGCGTTCCCACGGTAGAGAGGGCTAAGAAGCGTCCAAGTGGGAAGCCGGACATCCCAGCCGGAATTGAAATCAAACTCCGGATGACTGGAACGAAGCGGCCAAATAGAATTGCGCCGTTACCGCGACGGTTGAAGAACCGCGCCGCTTTTTCAATATCGGTTGGCTTTAACCGGAGTAGGCGACCAAAGCGGGTACCCAAGAAGCGGTTTAACCGTTCTGGCGAGGCAATTCGGCCAATCGCATACAGAATGACGGCGCCGAGAACAGAGCCTACAGTCGAGGCAATGATGGCGCCCCAGACGGTCATGGACGTGCTGATGGTCAAGAAGCCGGTAAACGTCAGAATGATTTCCGAGGGAATCGGTGGAAAAACGTTTTCCAGTGCGATAAGGAAGATAACGGCGAAGTAGCCGTACTGATCAATCAGGGTCATGATGGTGTGGGTTGTCATTGGGGCCTCCTATTAGGGTGCGAGGTGCACGATTGGGTGAGATGCAACGGACAGACGTCATTAAGTTTGGTCAAAATACCATAATCAATTCAGTTTAGCGAATTTAATGCAGGGCGTCAATTGATTCGCGCAAGCTTAAGAAATTTGCTAGAGGTGCCGCTATAGTGCCGTGCCGTGTTCCATTTCGGCGGATTCGACCCGTTCGGACGGGTTCTTCAGGAGGCGGATGCGAATCATGCCATCAAGGTGCATCAGTTGGTCATGGATCTCCTTGAGTTCACCGATCTCCTTGTGGATCTCCGTTAAGTCGATGTTGACGATGGTGTAGCCATAGTCGTCACGGAAGTTACTCATCAACTCACGCACCGGAATCTCGTGCTTATTCAGAATGTGTGCCACGTCGGCCCAAAAATCCTGCCGGGCTTTGAAGAAGAAGGTGACTCGGTGAGGACTGGTAAATGGTAAGTCGGCCGGTGGAAAGTTGACGGAAGACCGAATGGTGCCGGATTCAAGGAAGTCGAGGGTGTTTTGCAGCGTTAAGTTAGCACTGTGCGACAAGGCTTCAACGGTGTTGCCACCCAAGTGGGGCATCATGACAACGTTTGGATTATCCTTGAAATCATTGTGTGGGAAGTCGGTAATATAGCGGGAGAACTGACCTTCTTCCAGTGCGTTGATCACGGCTTGATTATCAACGATTTCACCACGACCGAAGTTCATCAAGATGGCAGTATCCTTCATTAAGCGGAACTGATCCGTACTCAGCATGCCCTTGGTCTCGTCGGTCAATGGTAACAAGATGATGACGAAATCGGATTGTTCTAAGACTTCATCAACGGTTTCTAACTGTTGAACGTGTTGCAGATTTTTAAAACTGCGGTTGTAACCCACAACCTGCATCCCGATGTGGTAGCAGGTATTTGCTAACCGCTGGCCAATGGCGCCAAGGCCCAAGATGCCCACGGTTTTCCCGTAAAGTTCTTCACCAATGTAGTCCTTCCGAGTTGCTTCGGCGGCGTCTTGGAGATTGTCGGCGGTCAGCGTAGTGGTATTTTTAATCGCCGGATAGAGCGGGCGAACGTAGCGGAAGAGACACTGCACCACCAGTTCCTTGACGGCGTTGGCGTTGGCGCCAGGAGTGTTAAATACCGCGGTGCCGTTTGCGGTGCAAGCGGGAATGTTGATCGTGTTGGTACCAATCCCGGAACGAGCGACTAACAGTAACCGGTGGCTAATCAAATCATCTGGAACCTGAGAACTCCGAACGAGGACGGCGTCTGGCGTCGTTGTGTCTTTGAGTTGGAAAACGTCGCCAGCGTAGTCGGTAACGTCAAACTGATCGAGTGCGTTAATTTGATACATGATGAAGACCCCTTTTTCGGCATTTTGTTTTATAATAAGAACAAACTAAAGTTGAGGATGTGACATAGATGCACATTGATTTTGTGAAGCTGTCAAAGGACCACCCTACGATTGGTGACGGCAGTCAGATTAAGGACACGACTTTCGGCCAATACGTTGAAATCGGTAGTCAAAATTTCATAGATAATAGTAACATTGATGATTATACGTATACAGGACAATTTTGCTTTATTCAAAATAGTACCTTAAAGCGGTTCATTAGTATGGCGGCGATGGTGCGAATCGGCCCCACGAATCACCCGTACGACCGGCCAGCACAGCACATCTTCGCTTACAACGGCGCCGGTTACGGTTTTGGCGATCCCGATACCGAATTTGCAAAACGTAAGCAAGTCAAGACAGTGATTGGCAACGATGTCTGGTTGGGGCACGATGTCGTCGTCCAATCCGGCATCACGATCGGTGACGGCGCAGTGATCGGCGCCGGCGCCGTGGTCACTAAGGATGTGGAACCCTACACGATCATCGGCGGCATTCCAGGCAAGAAGATCAAGGACCGTTTCTCAGACGAAATCAAAACCGATTTAGAGAAAATTGCGTGGTGGGATTGGTCGCGTGAGGATTTAGAGAAGTACTATCAAGATTTCCGGTTGCCGATTGAGGAGTTTGTTAAGAAGCATAGTTAGAGAGAGTGTGGAACAGGGCGGTTAGAGAGCGGAGCGTAAGGTACTTCCGCCAGAATTCCCGGGTTTTGGGAATTGTGGTGGAAGTAGCTTACGTGCAGCTCTCTGCCCTGTGGAACACGTTTAGGCTATGTAACAGCAGAAAGCTAACATCAATCCCAGGCAATATTGCCCTAAGCAAGTAATTCAAATACTTACCAATATAAACAACCTATCAATAAAATCAAAAAAGCAAAACTCAAAAAAAGCAAAACTCAAAAAAAGCATCAAACAACGCGCCCCAACGCCCGCTGTTTGATGCTTTTATCATCTAAACTGCTAACCGTTCACCTTAACCTTACCAGCCTGATGCCGCTTCATCACCCGATTCAGCACAAGCATTAACCCCAACGACAACGCCGCATAAACCGCAGCGCCCCAACTAATCCGAGCAACGCCCAACGGATCAATCAACATCGAAGCCGTAGCGGAACCCAACGAAATGCCGAAGTTAAAGAAGATGGCATTTAACGACGATGCAAACACCATCGCTTGCGGGTAATCCTGTTCGGCAATGTTCATGAAGTGAATCTGAATTGGCGAACCAAGGACTGTGACGATCAAGCTCAGAATCAGCAGCATGCCGTAGCCGATCACTTGGTTCATCAAGCCAAATGGCAGCAGGACGAGCAGCGCAATGTCGACCATGTAAAACGGCGGCATTTTCTTCAGGCCATCGTGGTTCGCTAACGTTCCCGAAAGCCAGTTGCTCATGATGCTGACGAGCCCGATGACGAACAGGAGCCAGTTGAGTTGATGAACATTGAATCCAAGCGCCGACGTCAAAATTGGTCGAATATAAGTGTAGTAGGCGTAGAAGGTTGCCGCCGTGAACAACACGAGAATAACAGCGACGTAAATGCGCCGATCCTTTAAAATGACGAGCTGATCACGGATGGAACTTTGGACCTGCTCGATGTGTTTCGGTAGAATCAACGTTAGCAGGCCAAATACGATAACGGTGACGACCGAAATTGCCAAGAACGCATCCCGCCAACTGTAATTCGTACTGATAGTGGTCCCAATCGGCACCCCTAAAACGGAGGCGATACTGAAACCAGCGTAGATCCATGATACCAAACCAGCCCGTTTCTCCCGTGGTGCCACCTGACTGGCAAAAATCATGATCAGTGATTCGATTGAGCCAGCCACACTGGCGGTGATGATTCGTGACAACATCATAACCCAGTAGTTAACGGCCAGCGCACTGAGCGTATTACCAATAAAGAAGACGATGATGAGTGCCAGCAACGTTTTATACCGACTGTACCGAATCGTCAAAATGGTCACGAACGGCGTCCCTAATGCGTAAGTCGTGGCAAAAATGGTAACGAGATAGCCGGTAGCGGCAATGGAAACATTCAGATGGTCAGCAATGTCGGATAGGATTCCAACCACCATAAACTCGTTGCAACCTAGCATGAAGGCAACGAGAACAAAGATGATAACCTGTAGACGGTATTTCACGATAACTTCCCCTTTAGCAATGGACTATTAAGATAAAGTATACCATTCGACAAGGTGGTGGCGGAATCGGAACTTAACTTAAAAATGAGAACATCGAATAAGCTTTAATGAAAACGTAATGTAAACATTAGCCGAAAATTCTTTTATGAAAGTTTTAAATAATGTACATTTCATCACAAACTGTGAAAGTTAGGTTTTCATTATGGAAATCAATGAACACGCCATTATCAAACAACTTGTAAACGTTGACTAGTATACATTTCAATTCGTTTTTTTAGTTTGTGAAAGCTTCACACTACGGCGAGTAAGAATGCGCTTGCTTTTGGCAAACTAGCCCTCTATACTCTTGATAACGGTTACAAATACAAACGTCATCTTGAATGGCAGGAAAGGGAGTCACTAAATGGCCTATCAAACGATTAATCCTTACACGAATGAAGTTGAAAAAACTTATGAAAACCACGACGATGCGTACGTGGAATCAGCCTTAACCAAGGCACACGCGTTATATAAAAAATGGCGTAACGAACCACTTGCCGGACGCGCAAAGGTGTTACACCAGATTGCGGAAGTATTCACAAAGAAATCAGATGAGTTAGCAACCATCATCACCCACGACATGGGAAAACTTTACGCTGAGGCGCAGGGCGAAGTTGCGTTGTGTGCGCTGATTGCCGAATACTACGCCACTAAGGGTGCCGATTTCTTAAAGGACGAACCGATTGAAACCGTCATGGGTGAAGCCCACGTTGAGTACCACTCAGTTGGGGTCTTAATGGCTGTTGAACCTTGGAACTTCCCGCTTTACCAAATGATGCGGGTCTTCGCACCGAACTACTTAGTTGGGAACCCACTCGTGTACAAGCACGCTAGCAACACACCAGGTTCAGCTGTGGCCTTTGAACAAGCCGTTGCTGAAGGTGGCGCTGAAGACGGGGCCTGCGTTAACTTGTTCATCAACTACGATCAAGTTAACAACGTGATTGCTGACATGCGGGTCCAAGGGGTTGCCTTGACCGGTTCAGAACGGGCTGGTAAGGAAATTGCTTCCGAAGCGGGTCGCAACTTAAAGAAGAGTTCCCTCGAATTAGGTGGGAGTGATCCATTCGTCATCTTAGACGATGCTGATTTAAGCGACGTTGAAAAGATCGTTGGTAAGGCTCGGCTTTACAATGCTGGCCAAGTCTGCACGTCATCCAAGCGGTTTATTGTCACTGAAAAGAACTATGATAAGTTCTTGGAAATCTTGAAGAAGGCCTTCGGTGCCGTTAAACCAGGCGACCCAATGGATCCTGAAACGAGCTTAGCCCCATTAAGTACGGTTAGTGCTAAAAAGGGCTTGGTCGCTAAAGCCAAGGAAGCCGTTGAAAATGGCGCAACCTTAGCCTTTGGTGAAATTGATGACAACTTGGATAACAACTTCTTCCCACCAATCATCTTGACGGACATCAAGCGTGATAACCCATCATACTGGAAGGAATTCTTCGGTCCAGTTGGGGTCGTTTACAAGGTCAAGGACGAACAAGCTGCCATTGATTTGGCTAACGATTCAAACTACGGACTTGGCGGTATCGTCTTCGGTGGCGATCCAAAGCACGCCGCTGAAGTTGCTGGTAAGATCGAAACTGGGATGGTCTTCGTGAACAACTTTGGTGGGACTGCCCCTGAACTCCCATTTGGTGGGATCAAGAACTCTGGTTACGGTCGTGAATTAGGCCGTCTGGGGATCGAGACCTTCGTTAACGCCGAACTGTTGATGGTCAACCCAAACGAACACGTTGATCTGACAAACACTTACGGTGGTTTCTTATAAAATAAAGCATTAATAACAATGGCCACGTCTGCGGAATTTATTTTCTGCAACGTGGCTTTTTTGAAGTGATGAAAGCGTTAAGATTTGGTTAAATGGCTAAAAGTTAGCGAGGATTGGTGAAGGGGTATCGTACACTATTGACGACAATAGTTTGAAGTTAAAGGGGTGTTTAGCGATGAAACATTTTGAAATTAAAGCAATTCTTGGCTTAGGGGCGGTGCTAGTCGGCGTTGGCTTTTTGGGAACATTGACTGTTGAAGCTTCGACAGCTAGTTCGCTTGATCAGGCATTTAAAGACGGCTACGTTAAGACGAAGAAGGCAATGTATACGGGACAATATACAATTGTTAACGGTAAGAAATCTAAAAAGGTGATCACGCCTAAGGGGACAATTCTACAGGTTGGTGGTAGCGGCGCTGATAAGCAGTCTGATGGGTCATACAAGTATACAATTAACTTAGATCGCGGTGATCTGAATCACACGCAAGCCGTTAAATACTATGAAACTGGTCGCGCAATTACTTATAAGACGAGTGAATTAACGCCGTATAAGTTAAAAGTGCCAGTTCGAACCCGCTTGCTACAAGCTGGAACTGATTTTGATCCACTGAATACGAAAATGGATTATCAACCCATATTTCATTTAACGTTAAATGGTTACTTGGAATATTATAGTGCAGCTCGACTTAAGCATTATCAGATTCCGAATACGTATCAGCTAACGAAACTTGAAAATTTGCCGGGTGGTAATAGTACAACGTATACACCAAAGTACCTCGCACAAATCAAACCAACGGCATCCGAAAAAGTATCGACGTTCAAAGTGAAGGGCGACACAACCTACTTGTATTACAAGAAACCAATCAACGGGTTGACCGAAAAAAAGGTTTCCAATCGCTATTATCGACTGATAATTAAGCAAACAACGAGTATGAAAGAAAAGACGTGGATTTCAGGTGAAGACTACGTGACGGTACAGTGGATGTTGTACAACGTTGGAGGCCATTCATTTCGTTACATCAATAGTTACGAGGGCGGTGACTAAAACTAAATATTGAATTTTAGAACGCAGGCTACCAGTTAATCGGTAAAGCCTGCTTTTTTGGATGATTATGAGAATTAGATTGGATCAACTTGATAATCATTTCAACCTAAACCGGTTACATTCGGAATTCGCTAAAAAGAGATTGCTTTTCGTTGCTAGTAGCGCTACGTTAATTATTAAAAAGTTTTTTCTTTAGGGAGGTGACAGTGTGGATGAGCAAACCATCATGGGTCTGATCATGACGGCGGGAAAGGCTAAAAGCACGGCGTTTGAAGCGATAAAGGCTGCTAAAAAGGGCCAGTTTGAGTTAGCAGCCAATCGGTTGTCAGAGGCAGAAAACTACCTTGCAAAGGGCCATCAACTGCAAACAACGGCGTTAAGCGTCATGGCACGAGGCGACAGCGAACCCCCATCATTACTGGCAGTTCACGCGCAAGACCACCTCAGTATGGCGATGACCACGATTGAGTTGGGTCGTGAAATTATCGACTTATATCAGAAAATAAGTGAAAACGAACATTAACTATTATTATAGCTGTAATGTTCAGAACTAATTTGATTTAGGTTAGATTCAATGCTATTATTAGTTGACAAGAAAATTAAAACCGAATAAGGAGTCGTGAAGACCGTGGATACTGCAAAAAACGAACGATCGGTGATCAGAAACTTAATTTTAGGCTTTCAGCATTTATTAGCCATGTACTCTGGCGATATTTTGGTCCCGTTGTTAATTGGTGGCGCCCTGCATTTTAGCGCTGCCCAAATGACTTACTTGGTCTCAATGGACATCTTTATGTGTGGCATCGCGACGTTGCTTCAATTGAAGCGGACGCCGTTGACTGGGATCGGCTTACCCGTTGTGCTTGGGTGTGCCGTTGAATACGTGGCCCCACTGCAAAGCATTGGCGGTCACTTTGGTTGGGGATACATGTACGGTGGAATTATTTCAGCCGGCATCTTTATCTTTTTGATTTCAGGCTTCTTCGCCAAATTACGTCGATTCTTCCCACCAGTTGTAACGGGGTCATTAATCACGTTGATTGGGTTTACCCTGATTCCAGTTGCCTTCCAAAACCTTGGTGGTGGTGATGCGACTGCTAAAAGCTTTGGTTCGCCCGTTAACTTGATTCTTGGGTTTACGACCGCGCTTGTGATCATTGTGATCAACATCTGGGGGCGCGGGTTCTTCAAACAAATCTCCGTGTTGGTGGGGATTCTTGTGGGAACGTTGTTGGCAATCGCGTTAGGTAAAGTTGGGTTTGCTTCAGTGAGTGCGGCTCACTGGATTCAATTGCCACGGCCATTTTACTTTGGTGTCCCACGTTTTGAATGGTCATCAATTGCAACCATGATTTTAGCGGCCATTACTTGTATGATCGAATCAACCGGGGTGTATTTTGCCTTAGCTGACATTACTCACCGCGACTTGAGCGACAATGACTTGGCGCGTGGGTACCGGTCTGAAGGGTTAGCAGCCATTTTAGGTGGGATCTTCAACACCTTCCCATACTCCACTTTCTCGCAAAACGTTGGGATTGTGCAGTTATCCGGTATCAAAAAGTTACGGCCAGTTTACTACTCAGCCTTCCTATTGATTTTCTTGGGCTTGATCCCCAAGTTTGGGGCCATCGCAACCTTGATTCCATCCTCAGTTCTGGGTGGGGCCATGTTGATCATGTTCGGGATGGTTGGTGCCCAAGGGGTTAAGATGCTGATGAAGGTTGATCTCAACAACAAGAACATGTTAATCATCGCCGTTTCAGTTGGCCTTGGTCTTGGTGTTACCACGCAACCAGCCCTGTTCCAATTCTTGCCTGCTGAAGTGCAGACCATTTTGAGCAACGGGATGGTTGTTGGGAGTTTCATCGCGGTTATCTTGAACTTACTTTTGAATAATACTTCATTAAAGAATAAGGTCGAAGAGGAAGCTTAGGCTTGGCTTTGATTGATGACGTCGATTCGTAATTGGATCGGCGTTTTTTTGCGTTGTCGC
>NZ_BBAD01000048.1 GCF_001311075.1 Secundilactobacillus similis DSM 23365 = JCM 2765 | reverse complement strand
TGATAGCGAATCGATAAGTGGTTCCGTCTCAGATAGTGAATCAGTATTTGGTCTCGGTTTCTGATAGTGAATCAGTCAGCGGTTCTGTCTCTGATAGCGAATCAGGGAGTGAGTCAGCATCAATCTCCGATAGCGAATCAGTAAGTGGTTCCGTCTCAGACAGTGAATCAGTCAGCGGTTCTGTTTCCGACAGCGAATCGGTTTCAACATCCGACTCTGTGTCTGAAAGCCAATCTGCATCAAGATCTCGGGAAGCCAATTTATCACGATCGACTTCGATTTCTGACAGTAATTCGATATCTGATAACTTATCGACGTCAATCTCAACATCGGCTAGTGAATCACTTTCTGATGTCAACTCGATTTCTATTTCAGATAGTGCATCCGAATCGCTTTCCACTAGTGCATCAATTTCGGAAAGTACCTTCATATCAGCTTCCGTTTCAGCTAGTGAGTCATCGTCACGGTTGATGTCCGAAAGTCTAGTTTCATCAGACTCCGATGTGGTTACGACTTCTGATTCGACTGGCTTATCAACCTCAGAATCAACGAGATTGAGCGATAGCGAGTCAACATCAAACGATGACGTAATCGTTAGTGATTCTAGCAATGACACTGCTGTGAGCGGTTCAGAAAGCACGACTACTGGTAAATCCGGCAGTGCTTCAAGTAGCACAGCAGGACACGGAACGTCGGACAGCGGGACGGAGGACGACACGATTATTACCGATTCAGCAGATGATACAATCATTACTGATTCGGCAAATGATCAAGTTGATAACCTGTCCGTTGAAAATGGGCAGCATGCTCACGGTGTGCATTTGGATGCAACGGTCTTGAATTCAGAAACCAATACGGCTTCTGATCAGGCTCAGGCCTCGGCTAAGAGCGATACCAATGCAACTCAGACAACTAACCAAAGTGGTGAGAAACTACCTCAAACGGACGAAACAACGTCACCAGTGGCACCTGTCACCGGGTTGGCAGCGTTAGGGTTAGCGTTCTTGAGACTGTTTGGCTTCAAGCGCAAGAAGAAGGATGATGCGACGGTGACAAATAAACGTTAGCCAGATTCAACAAAAGCACGACCTTCCCGTAAAGTAGGGGAAGATCGTGCTTTTTGCGTTGTCGTAATGGTTGCTTGAACTTCAGCAGTGATCATTTGAAAAAATTTGCCACACAAAAAATACCATGCCCCAAAATTCAAGGCATGGTATTTTTCAATAGCTCAGACTAAACCTATTCTTTCCGTCTAGGTTTCCGTGCTAGGCCAAACACACTCATTAAGCCTAGTAGTGACAGTCCAATCATAGTAGTAGCTTGGGTCTTGGTTTCGTTAGTTTGTGGTAGGTGAGCAGTTGACGAAGCTTGCTTGGCAGCACCAGTTTGAGTCGTTATCGTTGACTCACTTGAGGTCGCTGCAACACCTTTGGCGAATTGCTCATCGACACGGGTAGGCTGAGAATTATCGTTAGTTGTAATAGTACCGTTATCAGGCTCACCCGTAGTTGTTGAGTCAGCCTCAGGAACCGTGGTTGCGTCACCGTTTTCTGGTGTGGTAGCCGTACTATTCTTACTAGGTGCAGTGGTTGTTGAGCCACCGTTAGTGCTGGTAGTATCATTGTCGGCCGGTGCAGTGGTCGTTTCACCATTGTCAGAACCAGTGGCTGAATCACCGTTGCCAGGTGTCGTCGTACCACCGTTATCAGGTGTCGTTGTACCGCCATTGTCAGGATTGGTTGTTGAGCCACCATTATCCGGATCAGTGGTTGAACCGCCATCACCTGGGTCAGTCGTCGCGTTCTTGGTGTAGGTAACGGTCACCGTTGTATTTTCCGGTGTCGTTGCCAGTGCGCCGACTGCGGTTTGAGCGACCGTAGTTTGGTTGGCGGTATAGCCAGTTTGGGTTGGTACTTGGACTTCGTAGTAAGCCCCTTGTGGCGTATAAACGGTTTCGCCAGTCGCATCGCTTGTCACAGTTTTGTACGTAATCGTTTGAACAACTGGTGAAATACCGTTATCGGTGCCGTCTGTATTTACAAAGTTGATTGTCCGCGTTGAGGTCGTTGTGCCATACGTGTAGGTTGGCGTGTAGGTAACCGTCACAGTTGAATTGGTTGGTGCCACGTTAGTTGCGCCAACGGCTTCTTGCGCAATCACCTGTTTGTCAGCAGCATAGCCGGTTTGAGGTGCAACTTGATATTGATAGTAAGCACCTGTGGTGTGTAAACAGTCTCGCTAGTAACGGCGTTCGTGACTGTCTTGTAGGTAATGGTTTGAACGACCGGCGCCTGTGGATTAGGCGTGCCATCTGCGTTGACGAAGTTGATTGTCCGCGTTGAAGTGGCGGTACCGTAAGTCGAAGTTGGGTCGTACGTTACAGTTACCGTGGTATTGGTAGGGGCCGTGGTGCTAGCGCCAACGGCCTGTTGTGCTACAGTCGCTTGTTGAGGTGTGTAGTTTGCCTGCGTTGGCACTGAAACTTCATAGTAGGCACCAGCTGGCGTGTAGACCGTTTCGCCAGTGGCATCCTTAGTCGCCGTCTTGTAGGTGATGGTTTGGACGATTGGGTCAACACTGGTAGTCCCATCGCTGTTCACGAAGTTAATGGTCCGCGTTGAGGTCGCTGTGCCATACGTGTAAGTTGGTGTGTAGGTAACCGTCACGTTTGAATTAGTTGGTGCCACATTGGTTGCGCCAACGGCTTCTTGCGCAATCACCTGTTTGTCAGCAGCGTAGCCTGTTTGAGGTGCAACTTGATATTGATAGTAAGCTCCTTGTGGTGTGTAAACGGTCTCGCCAGTAACGGCGTTCGTGACCGTCTTATAGGTAATCGTTTGAACGACCGGTGCCTGTGAATTAGTCGTGCCATCCGCGTTGACGAAGTTAATCGTCCGGGTGGAAGTGGCGGTACCGTAAGTCGAAGTTGGGTCGTACGTTACGGTTACCGTGGTATTGGTAGGGGCCGTGGTGCTAGCGCCAACGGCTTGTTGCGATACGGTTGCTTGTTGAGGCGTGTAGTTTGTTTGCGTTGGTACTGAAACTTCATAGTAGGCGCCAGCCGGCGTGTAGACCGTTTCGCCAGTGGCATCCTTAGTTGCCGTCTTATAGTTAATCGTTTGAATGATTGGTGCTACGCTAGCTGTTGTCCCATCACTATTCACGAAATTGATCGTCCGCGTGGAAGTGGCTGCGCCATACGTGTAAGTTGGCGTATAGTGTACCGTGATTGTGGAATCCGCTGGCGTCACGTTCGTTGCCCCGAGTGCTTGTTGAGCGATGGTGTCCGTGTCAGCCTCGTAGCCTGCTTCAACGGGAACTTGAGCCTCGTAGTAGGCATTTTGAACCGTATAAACGGTTTCGCCTGTTAGTTGATTCGTCGTGGTTTTATAGGTTGCGGTTTGCGTCACCGGTGTGTTGGCATTCGTTGTGCCATCTTCGTTCACAAAGTTAATGGTTCGCGTCGTCGTGTGGGTACCGTACGTGATTTTTGGATCAACGGTAACCGTAGCCTGTCTCGTGACTGTTACGGCGTCTGAAATAGCGAGACTGTACGTAACGGTGTATTGGCCTGGTTTCAGAACTGAGTACGTGCCATCGCCATTATCTTTAAGAACGCCATCTGGATCGCTAAGGGTAGCGATAACATTAGCCGCGTTAGCTGTATATTCCGAGGACGTACCAACGCCATCAAAATTATCGTTAAGCGTTACCGTTGTGCCTTTAGTTGCCTGAAGGGTTGAGTCGTGGGTACTAAGGACTTTAATGACCGAGACAAGGCCATTTGCGTTAGTTGCGTTAGCCACACCCTTGACGGTGCCATCAGTTGAATCGTAGGTCGTTGCTAGGGGCAGTCCCGTGTCGTATACGTAGTTTGCCATTGGAGTCCCGTCGGCATTTAATTGAACCGTGTAACCATGTTGAACCAAAATAGCTTGAATCTTTGCCAACGGAATAATCTCGTAGCCACCAGTGTAAAGCGTGGTGTTGGCAGCGTTTTGGTCCTCGTGAAGGTAATCATCATTGGAGACCAAAATGTCGGCTTTATTAATCTCCGGCATCAGGTTTTGAAGGTCAATTCCTGCCAGCGTGTATGAGCCATCAGGGTTGACGTAGACCCCAAAGTAGTGACCGTCTAATTTGAAATCATAGGCTTTAACTAAGTTTAAGTCGCTTTGGATATCCCCAACCCAATCACCATTGAGATTATAGGCGAAAATACCCGTTGAAGCATTCACGACAGTAGGTTTTAAATCGGTTTGATCCTGATTAACGTAAGTCATCGGTAAGTTAATTTGATACGAAGTGTGTGCGTCTAATGTTCCCTGAACTTGAAATGCAAGTAACTGATCCCATGAAAAATCGGGATGGGCTGCTTTTAGCTCTGATAGACTGAGGTAGACACCAGCATCAACTGAATATAAAATTACCGCATCACTCGGAAAGGCACTGGTAAACGTACTTTCATCGACTTTACTTGCGTCAATGGTGAATAAAGGATCTTTCTGGGCGTTATACGCATATAGTCCTGGCAACATGAGCGCCACGTTCGTTTGATTATAGTTATCAGTTTCGTTAGCTACGGTAAAGCCCGCAGTAATATTATTAACGTCATCCTTATCAACATCAAAATAAGCAGCGTTAGTGACCCGGTTGTCGTTGACGCCATCCGAAGTCTGCGTCACATCCGCACTAGCGTTACTGTTCCCAAAGGTTGTCGTTATCGTTACTGTGTCGTCCTCAACTGGCATCGTTTGCGACCAAACATTAGCGTACGCACTCGCATCTGGGTCAATCAAGCCATTAGGACTTAAGTACAAGGTGTAAGTATCTGCAACGCGTGCGTTATCGCCATCGTTGATCAAGCTTTGGTTCCAAGTCACACTATACGTTTTTCCGGCGGCAATCGTACCCTTCAACTCAACGCCGACTAGGGTGGCAACTTGATCATCAGTTAATTGATCGGCAGCAATGTTATATTGCCCACCTTTTTGTGAGAAGGTCGCCGTAAATCCAGTTGGTAAACTAGCACGCACTTCATCAGCCGTCATGTTAGTTTCAAAATGTGGGTCGTTATTGCCGTCTGCGATATCCGATGTGTAGTTAGCATATGGTGTAAGCAAATAAACTCCACCGGTCGTGATATCGGTATCACTGGTGTTGCCAAACGTAAAGTGCGATTGAATATTTTTCGCTGATGATGAGATTGTCGAATAGGATTTGTCGTTGCTACCCTGGCTAATGCTTTGCGTGACATCGCCGTCACCGTTTTCGGCAGTCCAGTAGGCACCAACGGTTACCCCGTTGCTACCATTAGCTGTTGCGACCGCGCCATCGGTTGACTTGGTTGCATTGGTGGAACCTTGATCAACGATTGCTGGTTGCGACTGTGCATTAGCTAGGTATTTGGTTGCCGTTTGCGCATCAGTCGTTTGTGGTGCTGCCACTGGTGCCGAAGTTGGTACAGCGGTAGTGGCTGGTTCAACTGGTGCGTCGGTTTGTGTCGCACTTGGATCGGTAGAGTCACCAGTGTCTACGTTAGTCGCTGATGAGTCCTGATCGGTAGTACCACTAGCATCTGCACCATTAGTAGCTGATGTATCCTGGCTACCAGTGTTAGTACCCAGTGTCGCGGTCGTTCCAGACGTGGTGTCAGTGGCTCCCGTAGCCGTTACACCGGTATCTGTGTTATCTGCGTGTGCGGTTACCCCGGTGCCCGTTACGATTCCCAGTCCTAACGTGGCAACGGTAATCGCCGCAAAAACCCAAGTACGCCCGTCCTTATACATCTTGTAGTGTACTTTTTCATTTGTCATATGAATGCTCCCCTTGCGCATTATTTGTAGAATCCTCCAAAGATCCGGCCAGTTAGTCGTTACTATAAAACTGAAAAAGTAACGATTATGGTTACTAATAGTATATAGCTTTATCATTGGTTTGTCGTTTGATTTGTCCAGAAAATGGCAAACTATTTTAGTTGATGATTACGCTGAAGTATGGGTCAAATAACGACACTTTGGTTGCAATGTGAAAAGGGGAGAAGCGGCATACAAAAATGATTAGGAGAAAGGTGATATTGGTAACGATCGAACTGAGTTCTTAACTCAAAATTGATTAAGCGTTTTATTTAATTTCAAGACGGTTATCTAGCCAAAATCTGCGCCAAAACTCAGGTCCCGGCCATATAAGTAAAACAAGCCGTAGATTCCAAAACCAGGAATCCACGGCTTGTTTTACTTATATTCTGGGCCCTAACCGAGTTTTGGCTCACTCTCAAAAAAGTGGCTCTCCTCACAGGAAGAACCACTTTTTAAACTCAGATATTAAAGGTTAAATTCACCAGATTGGCCATCAAGTTTGAATTCCTTAACAGCACCGTCAGCGTGGACGTAAACCTTTGAGCTACCCTTGAGACCGTCAGCCTTAACCGTCACAGTGTTGCCTTGACGAGTAGCTGAAACGTTCCCAGCAGCCTTACCCTTTTGATCAACAACGCGAGTCGTAGCGGTTGCACCGTCAGCGAGTTCGTAGATGTTGATGTCAGGAGCGTCAGTGTAATCGTATTGTGCGTGCTTAGCGTTAGGGTTCCGTAACAGGATACTGTTTTCGCGAGCCAAAACAGGCAAGGTCAACATATCGTAGTTTTCGGAGAACCATTCGCCGGTAGCCACGTCGTACGTCTTTTCAGTCAAGATGTTAGTCCAACGACCTGCTGGCAAGTAGTAACGAACGTCGCCTTCAGCGTTGAAGATTGGGGCAACTAACAACTTGCTACCTAACATGTATTGTTGTTCAAGGTGGTAAGTGTTGCGGTCGTTAGCGTATTCCAAGAAGAGGGGACGCATCAATGGCGTACCAGTTTCACTGGTGTTAACCGCTTCATCGAAGAGGTATGGCATCAATGACAACTTCAAGTCAACGAACTTACGAGTGTTGTCGACAGCTTCTTCATCAAAGACCCACGGCACCTTGTACTGGCCACTACCATGGTAACGAGAGTGGGAACTCAGTAAGCCAAATTGGTCCAACGCTTGTACAGATCAGGCGTTGCTTGTTCTTCGAACCCACTGATATCGTGAGCCCAGAAACCGAAGCCGGAAAGCAAGAATGACAAGCCACCACGAAGGGAGTCAGCCATTGACTTGTAACGGCTCAAGCAGTCGCCACCCCAGTGAACTGGGAATTTTTGTGAACCGGCAGTTGCTGAACGAGCAAATACCGTCGCTTGGTCGGCGCCTTTTTCTTGTTGAATCAGGCTGAAGACCGTTTCGTTGTACTGGTAAGTGTAGTAGTTGTGTTCGCGCTTTGGATCAGAGCCATCGAAGAAGACAGCGTCGTCAACGGGGATCCGTTCACCAAAGTCGGTCTTGAAGCAGTCAACGCCCATGTCAAGCAGGGCCTTTAACTTGCTTTGGTACCACTTAACGGCGTCTGGGTTAGTGAAGTCGACGAAGCCGTTGCCAGCTTGCCAGAGATCCCATTGCCAAACCGTACCGTTCTTACGCTTGATGAAGTAACCATTATCGCGGCCTTCCTTAAAGAGGACGGACTTTTGAGCGATGTATGGGTTAATCCAGACACAGACTTTGATGCCGCGGTCGTGGATCTTCTTGATCAAACCTTCTGGATCTGGGAATTGATCGCGATCCCAGAGCAATGTGCACCATTCAAATCCTTTTTGCCAGTAGCAGTCAAAGTGGAAGACATCTAGTGGAATGTTGCGTTCTGCCATGCCATCGATAAACTTCAAAACGGTTTCTTCACTGTAATCAGTGGTGAATGAAGTTGATAACCAGAGGCCGAATGACCATGCTGGTGGCAAGGAAACCTTACCAGTCAGGCGGGTGTACTTGTTAAGCACTTCTTTAGGGGTAGGGCCATCAATGACGAAGTATTGAAGTGATTCGCCTTCGATACTGAATTGAGTCCGGTCAACGTTTTCAGAAGCCACTTCAAACGAAACGGTTTCAGGTTGGTTAACAAATACCCCGTAGCCTTCGCTACTTAAGTAGAATGGAATGTTCTTGTAAGCTTGTTCGCTACCAGTCCCACCATCTTTGTTGACAACGTCAACAGTTTGGCCGTTCTTTACAAGAGAACCAAAGCGTTCGCCTAAGCCGTAAATCAATTCGTCAACACCCATGGAAAGTTGTTCACGCATGTAGTGTTTGCCAGTTGACTTATCTAAGATGACGCCTTCAGCCTTTTCCATCGACTTAGTAATGGTCTTGCCATCGTGCAAGAAGTCGAGTTCGAAGTGGCCTTTGTATGGGGCTTTAACGGTCAATGAACCAGAAGTTAAGGAAACTTCTGAATCGGTCGTTTTGATATCGATGTTTGGTTGTTCATTTTCCAATTGATACGAAGGACCATTCTGCTCTTGATCAAAGTGGATTAACTTAACACCGATAACGCCTTCCATAGGAGACGTTAACTCGATCGTTGACATCCCGAGGTTAAGTTGATCGCCACGTTCGTTGATATACTTGAATGGGGCGTATAACGTTAACTTATCGTCGGTCTTATCAAATTCATAGACTTCTTTTGGTGACTGAATCTCATATTGAGGTCGGTCTAGCCAGTAACCATCAGTAAACTTCATTCAAAAAGCACCTCTTAAATTTGGTATTTAGAAATTGAATTTATTAATTATCACGATCAGTGTAAATTGAAACCGCTGTTTTGTCAACGCTTTCAAGAATTTTTATTTTGTAATAAACCGGTTTCTTCATTATATAGACGGTATTTGACGTTAATTGACTTTTAAAATAATCTTGACAATCGAAAGCGGTTACAGTAGGATTTCTTTTAGAAAGTTGAATTTATTAATCATCCAATACAAACACGAGGTGTTGATTATGAGTCAAAATGTCTCAAATCCGTCCGATGTGCCAGCTGATCAAAAGAATCAGGTCGCATGGAAGGAACGTTTCTCCTATAGTTTATCCGATTTCGCATGTAACTTGTCCTTCCAAATGGTTGGGACGTACCTAATGATCTTCTACACCGATACTTTCGGTATCAGTGCGGCAGCCGTTGGGACTTTGTTCTTAGTTGCTCGGATCGTCGATGCGTTTGATGGTCCATTCTGGGGGATCATGATCGACCATACGCATACCAAGTGGGGCAAGAGTCGGCCGTACTGGTTATGGTTCTCGATTCCGTTTGCCGTCTTCTGTGTGTTAGTGTTCACCACACCAAACTTGAGTTTAACGGGTAAGTTGATTTGGGCTTACGTCACTTACATTGGTGTTGATATTCTCTACTCAGCGGTTAACATTCCCATTACTTCAATTTTGCCATCATTAACAAGTAACCCACAAGAACGGGTCACGTTATCAACGATTCGTCAATTTATGGGAACTGCTGGGGCCACGATCATCACTGGGATCACCTTAGGATGGTTGCCTTCTTCGGCGGCGGTTCAACCACTAGCGCTCACGGCTGGTTCATTTGGGCTTTGATCGTTGGGGTTATCGTTGTCATTCTCTTCGGAATCGTGTTCAAAAACACGCACGAACGGGTTCAAACCAAGAGCTCTCGTCAATCAATTCCAATTAAGGAATCTTTGAAAGCGCTTCGTAAGAACTGGCCATGGGCCATCATCATTTTCATCAACTTCATTTACTGGTTGGGGATGCAAACCCGTTCACAAGTTACGGTTTATTTCTTCAAGTACAACATGCACGATGCAAGTATCGCTTCATTAGTTTTGAGTTTGCAATTAGTTGCCTTGGTTGCCGTTGTTTTGACGCCAGCCACTGCTAAGTTGATTGGTAAGCGTAACACCATGTTAGGTGGGATGATCCTCGCCTGTGTTGGTCAATTACTCTTGAGCTTGGGTGCTTCACACTTGAGCGTTGGCATGATCATCTTCGCTACAATCGTGGGTTACTTAGGTACTGGTTATGTTTCGGGCTTGATCGCCGTTATGTTGGCCGATGCCGTGGATTACGGCGAATGGGTCAACGGTGTCCGGGCTGAAGGGATCGTTACCTCATTCTCAAGCTTCTCAGCTAAACTTGGGATGGGTATCGGCGGTGCCATCACCGGTGCTATCTTGGCTTCATCAGGTTACGTTGCTAACCACACCCAAACTGCTACTGCGCTTCACGGGATCGAAATGAACTACATTTGGGTACCATTGCTTGGATTTGGCCTTTCAGCAATTGCATTATTGTTCTATCATGTAGATGGAATCGAAAAGAAGATGCAAGGCGACTTGGCTGCAAAGCACGCTAAGGAAAACGCTGAAGGCTAAATTTAAGAAAAGCGAGCGAAACTAGATGATTATTAATAAAGACATTATGCGCGACTACAACGAGCGGTCCGTGCTAGCGGCCGTTATCAATAATGGTCCGATTTCCAGAAACGAAATTTCCAAAAAACTGGGGTTAAATAAGGTGACGGTTTCCGATATTGTCGGGCAGCTGATTGAACGACAAATCGTGAAGAGTCTGGGGGAAGTGCGAACCTCTTCTGGTGCTAGTGGCCGAAAACCCGAGTTGGTGGAATATAACGCGGAGTACGGGTACGTGATCAATTTCAGTATCTCTGGTACTGAGGTTGAGATGGTAGCGACTAAGATGGACGGTCGGGTGCTCGAGTACAGTGTCGATCAAATTGATAATCAACCGATTTCAGTGACCTTGGGAAAAATGGAAGAACTGATCAATCAGCTCCCTGAGTTTGAGATGACCAACGGCCTGCAGGCGATTTCAATTGCGGTCTTTGGGGTCGTCTATCAAGGCGATATCGTGTCATCACCGTTCGTCGATTACGAGGACGTTGATTTGGCAGAGTATTTTCAAAACAAATACGATGTGCCAGTGATCGTTGAAAATGAAGCCAACTTATCCGCAATTTTCGAAGAAGATTACAGTAAGCAAGAACTTCAAAACCTGGTGTCCGTCAGCATCCACGAAGGCGTTGGCGCCGGCATCGTTATCAACGCGCACCTGTACACGGGTAACTACGGTCAGGCCGGTGAAATTGGCCGAATCATCTTACCCGACGTGGCTAAGAACAAGCGACTAACGCGATTGCCGAACTTTAGTTCAGAGTGGTCGCAAGCAGCCCTGTTACGTAAAGCGGCGTTACTGAAAAAGAACCCGAAGTACGACTTAGACATGTTGGTGACGGATTATAACCGAGAGGACACGGCCATCACTCGCCTAATTGAGCAATTCTGCTACTATCTGGCGGTGGTCACCAGTGACCTGATCAACTCGTATGATCCGCAGATGATCTTCTACAACTCACCATTGATCGATCAGATTCCTGAAATTTTAAAGAACGTGCAGATGAAGCTGTCGTTCCTACCACTTGTTCCACCGTTGGTTATGTCCAAGGATGTGCACTACGCCACGTTGCTTGGCGGCGCATCCATGGCCATCCACCGTGTGCTCCAGATGGAAGGGACCCGGTTGATTCTTCACCACTGATGTTTTTGCTTGAACGTTTTAACTGAGGAAGCTTATCCCGCCGATGTGGGGTGGGCTTCCTTTTATGTTTAGTGTGCGGAGCGAGACGGGTTGAGAGCAGTGTGCAAGGCGAGTCCGGTGAAGGCGCCCGGGCCTGGCGGTTTTACCGGACTCGCCTTGCATGCAGCTCTCAGTCTCGCGCAGCACCATTCGGCGCGGTGGCCAGAAAGCGCGTGGTTGACAAGTTTTTACCACTTCAGGAACCCTGAAAATAACAGTTCAAGTGGCGTCGAATTTCGTATCCTGAGAGCGCTACTTCTTAATACGGCTTTGGCGAGCGAAGCGATGACAAACAGCTGGCAACCAAAATTCGCTCAACACTTACACTGAACATAAATATAAGCTATAAAAATTGACACAAGAGAGGAAGCACAAACTATGACAGAATTACCAAAGAATTTCCTATGGGGTGGCGCCGTTGCAGCGCACCAAGTTGAAGGGGCTTATAACGTTGGCGGTAAAGGCCTTAGCGTTGCCGATGTGATGACCGCTGCTGGGAGTCACGATGAACGGCGAATCACGGATGGCGTTCAAGAGGGTGAATTTTACCCGAACCATGAGGCGGTGGACTTTTACCACCAGTTCCCAGAAGACGTGAAGTTGTTTGCCGAAATGGGCTTTAAGAGTTTCCGGACGTCGATTGCTTGGTCACGAATTTTCCCACAGGGGGATGAAACGGAACCGAACGAAGAAGGGTTAGCTTTTTACGACCGCCTGTTTGATGAATGCCTCAAGTACAACATTGAACCAGTTGTCACGCTGTCTCACTTTGAGATGCCGTACCACCTTGTGACCGAGTATGGTGGTTTCCGGAGCCGGAAGACAATCACCTTCTTTACCCGGTTTGCCGAAGCCGTGTTCAACCGCTACAAGGACAAGGTCAAGTATTGGTTGACTTTCAACGAAATCAACAACCAGAGTAACTACAACCGTGAATTTACGTTATTCACCAACTCTGGGATTCAAGTTAAGCCTGGAGAAAATGCCGAAGCCGTGATGTACCAAGCCGGCCACTACGAAGTGGTTGCTAGTGCGCGGGCCGTTCAAATTGGGCACAAAATCAACCCCGACTTCCAAATTGGTGCCATGGTTGCCTTCTCGCCAGTCTATCCTGCAACGGATAAGCCAGCGGATGTGTTGAAGGCTCAACGTGCCATGCAAGCGCGGTTCTGGTTCTCCGATGTGCAGGTTGAAGGGGAGTACCCAAGTTGGTTGACGCGGTATCAAAAAGCCAAACAGTTTAACTTGGATATCACGCCAGAAGATTTGGCTGAATTAAAGAAAGGTACCGTCGATTACCTCGGGTTCAGTTACTACATGTCGTTTGCGACCGCCGCTTCTGATCACGAAGACAAGTACTACTCTTACAACGAATCTGAAGACTTGGTCACCAACACCTACGTGCCACGCTCAGACTGGGGCTGGCAAGTGGATCCTGAAGGTCTGCGTTACGGGCTGAACTGGATGAATGATCGTTACCACGTGCCCGTATTTATCGTTGAAAACGGCATTGGTGCCATTGATAAGTTGGAAGCCGACCATCAGGTGCATGACCAGTATCGGATCAAGTACCTCCGGGACCACATCGAACAGATGAAGCTCGCCATAGTGGAAGATGGCGTTGACGTCATGGGCTATACGCCATGGAGTGCCATTGATATCGTGTCCGCAAGTACCGGTCAGTTGTCGAAACGTTACGGGTTCATTTATGTGGACCGTAACGATGACGGTTCTGGTAGCCTTGCCCGGTACCGGAAGGACTCCTTCTACTGGTACCAACACGTGATCGAAACGAATGGTGATGATCTATCTGAAAGCGGGGCTAAACATGCTTGAACTCAAGCCTGAAGACTGGCTGTTGGCCATCGATATCGGTGGCACAACGGTTAAATACGCCTACTGGCAAAATCGCCAACTTGCTGGTAAGGGGCGTTTTGAGACCCCCGAGACTTGGACGGCGTTACTGTTGGCGTTACTGAAGCTCAAACAAGAAGCGCCACATCCCATCATGGGGGTCGCTATCAGTTTACCGGGTAGCGTCGACACAGTGGCCGGTAAAATTACCGGGACGAGTGCGGTTGAGTACCTCAACGGATTTGAAATCAAAGCAACGTTGAAGGAAGCCTTCGACGTTCCCGTGACGATTCAAAACGATGCCAACTGTGCCGCTTTGGCGGAAGCTTGGTTGGGAAACGCTGCCGGAACGACGT
The DNA here is from genome assembly GCF_001311075.1 of Secundilactobacillus similis DSM 23365 = JCM 2765. Taxonomy (GTDB): domain Bacteria; phylum Bacillota; class Bacilli; order Lactobacillales; family Lactobacillaceae; genus Secundilactobacillus; species Secundilactobacillus similis. Next base: position 9,665 of record NZ_BBAD01000048.1, on the reverse strand, counting down.
CATCCGTATTGATGATTATCGGTACTGGCATCGGTGGCAGCATCGTTCAAGATGGGCACATCTGGACGGGGCACGACCAGTTCGGCGGAGAATTTGGCTACATGGTCATGACTGGGCAAGATGACACGCTCAGTGAACTTGCGAGCCCGGTTAAGATGGCCAACCGCTATAACCGACTGACCGGGAGTCCGCAACCCGTTGACGCCCACGTGGTGTTTGACCGTTCTGCCAAGGGCGATGAAGTGCTCGTCAGTGCTTGGACGAAATGTACCACTGGTTGAGTGTTGCGGCTTATAATCTGATTGTTAGTGTGAACCCGGACCGTTTGTTGTTGGGCGGCGGAATTTCCAGTCGCGAAGACGTGTTGTTTCATGTGAAACAGCGGGTGTCTGACTTACTGCACCGGCACGGCGCCGCGGCGATTGAAACCGAAATTATGAGTTGTCAGTTCCAAAATGATGCGAACCTCGTTGGTGCTGTGTATCAGTTCCTAACAGAGGTGCCGGCGACGGCAATTAAAGATGAGAAAGGATCGAAAAAATGACGCAAATTGATCAAGACTTAGTCCAACAGTTATCGCTGGCTGAAAAAGCAGCGTTAGTGTCCGGCAAGGATTTCTGGTTCACCGCTGGTAATCAGCGGGTCAACCTGCAACGGATGATGGTGACCGATGGCCCATCTGGGTTACGGAAACAGGCCAGTTCGGCGGATGCGCTGGGCTTGAATCAGAGTGTCACCGCGGTTTGTTTCCCGGCGTCATCGCTGACGGCTTGTTCGTTTGACCGGGCTGGGCTGACGCAACTGGGCACCAATTTAGGTGAAGCGGCCCGTGCCGAAAAAGTGGGCGTTTTGCTGGGACCTGGTATTAACCTGAAACGCAGTCCGTTGGCAGGGCGGAACTTTGAGTATTTCTCAGAGGATCCGTACCTTGCCGGTGAGTTGGCTGCCAGCTACGTGAACGGGGTTCAGCAACAAGGCGTTGGTGTGAGTGTGAAGCACTTTGCTGCCAACAACCGAGAAAATCAGCGGTTTACGATGTCGTCTGATATGGACGAGCGGACGTTGCGGGAGCTGTATTTGGCACCATTTGAAAAGGTGGTTAAGCAAAGCCATCCCGCAACCATTATGTGCTCGTACAACGCGATAAACGGGACGTTGAACTCCCAGAATCAACGATTATTGACCCAGATTCTTCGCGACGAATGGGGCTTTGACGGTCTCGTGATGTCTGACTGGGGTGCCGTTGCTGACCACGTTGCCGCACTAAAGGCCGGCTTGGACCTCGAAATGCCTGGGAAGGGCGACCTGTCCGTTCAAGAAATCATCGACGCCGTTGACGCCGGTGAACTTGGCATTGGTACGCTTAACCGCGCAGTCGTCCGAGTTTTACGGATGGTCGCAAAGTGGCAACAACCAGCCGGTGAAGTCGAGTCTTACGATTTAGAGGCGCAACACAAGTACGCCCGTCAGTTAGCGGCTAAGAGTATGGTGTTGCTGCAAAATAACGACCAAGTCTTACCATTGAAGGCCGACCGTTCCTTAGCAGTTTTAGGTGCACTGGCTAAAACGCCACGGTACCAAGGCGGCGGCAGTTCTCACGTGAATGCTTACCGGGTAGTGTCGCCGCTCGAAGCGATTCAAGCTGCTCGTCCGGAGGTTCAGTTTGCAGCCGGGTATCAGTTAGACCAAGAAACCGTTGATGACCAACAACTTCAAGCGGCTGTGAATGTCGCTAAATCAGCTGATCAGGTGGTCTTGTTTGCGGGTTATCCAGCCGAACGGGAATCAGAAGGGTTCGATAAGACGAGTCTTTCCTTACCAGAAAACCAAACGAAGCTGATCGAAGCGGTGGCTGCGGTGAACGAGCACGTGACCGTTGTGCTACAAAACGGCGCGGTCGTGTTGATGCCTTGGCAGCACAAAATTGCTGGCATCCTCGAAACGTATTTGGCTGGCGAAGCCGTTGGTGAAGCGACTTGGGACGTGTTGTCCGGTCAAGTGAACCAAGTGGGCGCTTGGCTGAAACCTTCCCACTTCGGTTAGCTGATACGCCAAGTACACTGACCTTTAACGCTGATCCGGCGCGCGAAGTTTACCGTGAAGGCCTGTTTATGGGCTACCGCTACTACGATAAGAAGCAGTTACCAGTGGCGTTCCCATTCGGTTACGGGTTAAGCTATACGCAGTTTAAATACGATGAGTTAAAGCTCACGGTTGCGGGTGACCACGTTGACGGCCAGGTTCGGGTGACGAATACCGGTGACGTTGCGGGGACTGAAACTGTTCAGATCTACGTTGGCAATCAGGCAAGTCATATCGAAAAGCCAGTGCGGACACTTGCGGGGTTTGAACAAGTCACCCTTGAAGCTGGTAAGTCAGCAACGGTGTCCTTCACGTTAGACCAACGGGCGTTCAGCTGGTACAACCCAGCTAAGGCAACTTGGCAATTGGATAGTGGCAGCTATCTAGTTGCGGTTGGCCATGACAGTCGCGACCTACCACTAAGCCAACAAGTGGCGTTGACCAGTGATCAAGATAATGCTGAACCCATTACGAGCGAATCCTACGTGGGCGATTTGTTGCACGATCCACGGGCCAAGCAGGCGCTTGAAACGTCTGGATTGGCGAAAACCTTTGAAGCCATTGCGGGTGGTCAAACAACGGATGATCAGATGTTGCTGAACATGCCGTTGCGCGCTGCTGTGATGGTTGGGGCGACGCCGGAACAGGTTGAAGCGTTTTTGAAGCGTGTCAATTAAGTAATCAAAAAGATCCTGAACGCCAATGAGTGGCGTCAGGATCTTTTTGATGTGGGCTTAATCTGTCGTTCTAAAGAAACGGTTGATACCAGCCGCAACCACGGCACCGAGTAGTGGCCCAACAATGTACAGCCAAACCTGCGCAATCGCATCACTGCCAACGTATAGCGCTGGTGCGAGGGCCCGCGCCGGGTTTAAAGCGGGGCCGGTCAAACCGTAACCCACGAGAGTCAGTGCAGCAAGGAGAATGCCGTTGAAAAAGCCGGCTAACGGATGATCGGTATCGTCCAGAATCAAGAAACCAAGGACGAGAATCGTGGTTAAAATGCCCTCAGTGAGTAACACGACTGGCCAGTCTAACCGAGAAGTGGTTTGGCCCAACGCATTGGCCGCATTTCCCAGGTTAAGGGCTAAGATTCTGACTAATCCGGAAGCTAGGATGGCGCCAATCAATTGGCTAAGGACGACCCAGAGTGCTTCAGTCCATGGGAGCTTACTGTTGAGTGCTTGGCCTAGCGTGATAGCTGGGTTAAACTGACCGTCCGTGAACGGTTGGAAAATGGTGGCCATGGCGGCAAAGGTTAGCCCAAAGGCGAGGCTGATAGTCAGTGGATCGGCGTTGGTCAGGGCTGCCGTCCCGGTGCCGATTAAGATTAAACTAAAGGTCCCTAAAAATTCTGCAATGTAGCGACGCAATGTGTGATTCCCCCTCGAAACAAATCTAAACTATTGTTCCCATTGTACTCGACTTTTGGGGGTAAACATAGCGGTATTTGGCGCGGTGGGGGTTCGGTTTGAGATTTGCGCTTGAAGTTGGTTGAGGCGGAGGCCTATACTTGGTGAAAACTAACGAAACGGAGTTCAGACGGATGCCCACAACCTTTACGTACACTTGGCCGGTCTACATTGATTGGCTGGATCAACAAAATCAACGCCACGTCACAACCGGCCCACAGTTGGATTCAGCGATTCACGAATTGTTATTGTCGCAGAGTCCTTGGACTGATGAGTGGCGCACGACCGTCCCGTATATGAAGGGTGAGGCGTATGGCATCGCGAAATTGGTTCGGGTAACGGTGGATCATGAGCGGCATCAAGCGATACTGACGGTTCAGTATCGGCAGCCCGATTTGAGTCAGGAGAGTCGGGCACAGGTTGCGGGCGTTGTGGCCATTTTCTTGAAGACGGTACTGAACCGGTTTTGTCAGCGAACGGTATTTGGCGTTCGGCAGGAACGATTAGCGGTTCGCTTAGTTGGTTTTCGTGAGTAATGTTACAGAAATGTGCCAACTAGAGCGGTGTTAGGTGGCAGTTAGGACACTTCTTTGAAAACAATCTAATTTAGATATAATTGATGAAAGCTGATTTCACAACGATTATCGGCATTGATTTTTGGAAAACGAGCCGATTTAGTGGTTTTAGGACAATTGTCTTTCATAGTGGGACATTTTAACAAAACTTTATCACTTTTTTAACAGTAACGACTTAGTTTCGTGGCATAATGTTTACTAATGATATTAGAGAGAAGTGATTATAGTATGACTCAGCCCGAATTGGAACCGGATGAGATCGTTGACCAACTGCATTTGCCACAAACGGCAGCGGTGATCGACTCTCTCCACGTAGCGCCAACGTTGTTAGAACAGGATATGGCAGATCCCGATAGTTATCGCAAGAAGGGGAATAATCCACCAAGTTACACGGATGTGCGGAGTGTCGGCGAGGTCATTGAGGACGAGTACGATGCGTTCGTACAGTCACTGTACTATGAGGGGTTAACGCAGATAGATCCAAAAGAGCTGATTGATAAGTTCCGAAAACAATTGAATCAAAAATTAAACACGTATGTGATGGTTAAAAATACCGGCCGCGCCTATTTAGCGGTCGATAATGCCGGGAACATCGCCGTGTGATTGAGACTATTTGGTGAGGGTCGCCTAGGGCTGCATCAAATAGTTTTTTTAGAGCGTGGAGGAAAACGGGTTGAGAGCGGCGTGTAAGGACCGGAAGACAAAAGCCCTGGGCTTGGGCTTTTGTCTTCCGGTCCTTACACATAGCTCTCAGTTTTTCTCCGCGCGTTTCGGCGCGGTGGCCGAAAATAATCATCGTGAGCAAACTTCACGCCAAAAGCGATTATCCGGAAAGCAAAAGTTAGACAAGCGCCGAAAACAAAGTAATCGCAATGAGCGTCGCCAGCAGCACTCAGTTAAGCCTCAATTAAGCCTCAACTAAGCCCTGGGCTTGGGGTTTTTGCCTAATTGCTCTTACACATAACCTTCTGCTACTCTCCGCGCGTTCGGCGCGGTGGCCGAAAATAATCAAAGCAGACAAATTGCACTATAAAAACGATTATCTGGAAACCAAAAGTCAAACAAGCGCCGAAAACAAAGTAACATCAATGAACGTCGCTAGCGGCACCCAGCAAATAAAGATGCCTCACAATACATAAAAATACCGTAGAAAATGGGCGTTCAGCCTATCTTCTACGGTATTTTGTCTATCATCAAAAAACTACAACCCACAGCCCGATTCCCCTTATTTGCCCGAATCTCAGCAAACTGCTCATTACTCAAAATGGTCTCTTCCTCAGTCCAACAGTCATTCACGATCACGTGCTGATCATCATACCCAATCAAAGTCAGCGCATGCGTATGAAAACCATCAAACTCGCCAACCCAGATCACAACGGGCTTGTTCTGGTCGAGTTGTGCCTTGAGTTCAGCCAAACTAGCACCGGTCAAATCAGTGGCATGACCAGCGTATTTGGTAATCAACTCTAGTAGAGCAGGTGGGTAAATACTATTCCCATCATCTGTAAACGGATCGCCAACAAAGCCAAGATCACAGTCAGCAGCATCGCGTGGCATTTCCTTTGCCAGTTGTACCTTGTTCACATCGGCACCAGTGTACTGGAGCATCATCGTCACCGCGGTAATTTCACAGCCGGTTGGTAATTCGGGACGTTGCGCAATCAGGGCACGTTTAATTTCATGGGTGGGGCCTTCTTTCGTCGTTAAGTTATCAATATTATAGCATGCTGAGAAAAAATGCGTATTTGCATAAACTCAACACCGAGAAGCATAATTATTGGAATAAAGCGGTTTTAATTAACTGATAATTAGTAAATAGCGACAAAAAACTAATATTTATGTTAAACTATGATTAACGTGTTGTTAATGTTAGTGGTTTATATGTTGTAAAGGATTGGGAGGAATCATCATGAAGTTGAATCAGAAGTGGGTGGCGACTGCCGGAGTCGCCGGCCTAGCCCTGTTACTGAGTGCGTGTGGTTCAAGTAGCTCATCTAGTGATAAGCAGACATTTACCATGCCAACGGACAGTGAATTATCGACGGTGGATTTATCCAAGTCAACGGCTTTAGGGACCTTTGACGCGTTGAATAACACCAATGAAGGGCTTTATCGTTTGGGTAACAATAGTAAGCCGGAGACTGCTTTGGCAACTAAGTTAACGCAGACCAATGGTGGTAAAACGTACACCATTGACATCCGCCATAACACCAAGTGGAGTAACGGTGACACCGTGACCGCGAAGGACTTCGTGTACTCATGGCGTCGGACGGTCAATCCTAAGACGGCTTCACAGTACAGCTACCTGTTTAGCGGCATCAAGAACGCTGATTCAATTATGGACGGCAAGACGTCACCAACCCAATTAGGGATTCAGGCAACGGGCAAGTACCAGTTGAAGATTAATTTGGAACAACAAATTCCGTATTTCAAACTCCTACTCGGTTTCCCAGTGTTCTTCCCACAAAACGAGAAGGTTGTTAACAAATACGGGAGTGCTTACGGTACGACCAGTGCCAAGATGGTTTACAACGGTCCATTCAAGTTAACCAACTGGAACGGGACGGGGACAACTTGGACGCTCAAGAAGAACAACACTTACTGGGATAAGAAAGCCGTTAAGTTGAGTGCTGTGAAATACCAAGTGGTCAAGGATAACCAAACGGCCTTGAACCAATATAACTCGAAGAAATTAATCGGGGCACCGTTGACCGGGAACCAAGCCAAGAACTTGAAGAACAACAAAGACTTGATCTCACGGCCACAATCAAGTAGTTACTACTTGGCCCTTAACCAAAAGAAGACCTTGTTTAAGAACTTGAAGATCCGTCAAGCCATCTCAATGGCCGTTGATCGTGACCAAATCGCCAACAAAGTGCTGGGTGACGGCTCGATTGTTAACGGCAGCTTCGTCTCCGAGGGCTTAGCAACTAACCCTAAGACGGGAAAGGACTTCACGGCTGATATCGCTAAGACTTCTGTCATGACGTATAACGCTAAGAAGGCCCAACAGCTCTGGAAGGAAGGCTTGAAGGAAACCGGAATTTCAAATCCTAGTTTCACCATTACCGCTTCAGATAGTGAAGCTGGTAAGAAGGTTGCCGAATACCTCCAAAGTGACCTGCAGAAGAACTTACCAGGCTTGAAGGTCTCCGTTCAAAATATTCCATTCCGGACGATGTTAGCCCGGCAAGCTTCCCACAGTTATGAAGTCACGTTGGCAAGTTGGTTCGCTGATTTCTCTGACCCAATTACCTTCTTGAACATCTTAACCAAGGGCAACCCAAGTAACATCTCTGGTTGGTCAAACAGCCAGTACGATCAATTGATCAAGGCGTCATCAACTACGGATGCCAACAACGCCTCAAAGCGTTGGGACGACATGGTTCAAGCCCAAAATATCCTGTTGAAGGATCAAGGCATTACGCCACTGTACCAGTCATCCGCACCATGGTTACTCAATCAAAATGTAAAAGACATCGTCTACAACTCAGCCGGTGCCAACTATAACTTTAAGACGGCTTATATGAAGTAGGCTGTTTGAAGGTAACGAGCCCCAGTTACTTGCGTTAGCGAGTGATTGGGGCTCGTTTGTGTCCAGCGACAGTGTGCGGAGCGAGACGGGTTGAGAGCAGTGTGTAAGGTGAGTCCGGTGAAGGCGCCCGGGCCTGGCGGGTTTACCGGACTCACCTTACATGCAGCTCTCAGTCTTGCGCAGCACCATTCGGCGTGGTGGCCAGAAAGCGCGTGGTTGACAAGTTTCTATAACTTCAGGAAGCCTGGAAATAACAGTTTAAGTGGCGCCGAATTTTGTAGCCGGAACGAGCGCTTTTCAATGCGGCTTTGGCGAGCGAAGCAACGACAAACAGCCAACACCCAAATCGCACCCAACCCTTACGCTGGACACAAACGACAGCATAAAAAACGAAGCCAACAATCAATTGTCAGCTTCGCTCATTAATCAATATTCAATTAACTCAACCGCGCAACATCTCGCGCAATCATCAATTCTTCGTTAGTTGGCACAACCATGACCGTAACGGGCGCATCGTCAGGACTCACAACGCGTTCCTTACCCCGGAAGTCGTTCTTTTCAGGATCGATCTTAACGCCAAAGTAGCTAAGTTGGTCAGCGATGCGTTGACGCATACCGATACCGTTTTCGCCTGAGCCGGCAGTGAAGACGAGGGCGTCTAAGCCGTTAAGTTCAGCAACGTAGGTCCCAACGTAGCGGACGACCCGGTTCACAAACATATCTAAGGCTAATTTGGCTTGTGGATTGGTTGCTTCGGCGTCTTCCAAGTCCCGTTGGTCAGGGGATAGTTGAGAGATACCTAGCAGACCTGATTTGTGATTTAAAATATCAATCATTTCGTTCATGTTAATGTTGAGCTTTTCGGCCAAGAAAGTCACCAGTGAGGCATCGATGTCGCCTGAACGCGTCCCCATCATGACACCAGCAAGTGGGGTGAAGCCCATTGATGTGTCGATAACTTTGCCGTGATCAAAAGCTGAAATTGAAGAACCAGAACCCAAGTGTAACGTGATTAGCTTAAGGTCTTCGAGCGGCTTGCCTAACAGTTCAGCGGTCCGGTGGGCAACGTAACGGTGGCTAGTGCCGTGAGCGCCGTATTTACGAGCGCCAAACTTTTCGTAGTACTCGTATGGAATGGGGTACAAGTAGTTCAGCTTAGGCATGTTGGTGTAGAGGGATGTGTCAAATACAGCAACTTGCTTAGCTTCCGGCAATAATTGCTGGAAAATCTCAATGTACTGCGCTTCGATTGGGTTATGCAGTGGGGCGTATTGCGCCAGTGAGTGGATCTGCTTCAAAGATTCATCAGTGATCACGGCTGAATCATCGAAAATTTCGCCACCCGCAACGACCCGGTGACCGATCCCAGTGATTTCGTGCAAATGCTTCACGATGCCGGCCTCTTTCAGGTGAGAGAGTACCATGGCAGCAGCCAACCGGTAGTCAATATTATCCTGAGTGACCTGGTACTTTTCAGCGTCTGGGCGCTTAACCGTAAAGATTGACCCAGGCAAGTTCAAGCGGTCAACGAGCCCAGAGGCGATCACCGTCTCATCGGGCATGGAAAAGAGCTTCCACTTCAGGGTTGAACTGCCAGCGTTGATTGCTAATGTTTTTGTCATTGTTACTCCACCTCATCAGAAAAATTAAAAGTCTAGCTATAGTCTAACGAAAAATGTAACCGTTTTCAATAGATGGTGTTAAAAGTTTCGCTGAGAAACTTTTAACACCATCTATTTTCGGGTTTAGGTGGGGATGTTACGTTTTATTGGGGCAGGTGGTGCGGTATTACTGAAAAATTGGGCCGGACTTTTGAAAAAGTTGGGTGTTGAGGTAGGGGAGGATGAGCGTTACTTTTATCTAGCCGAAACGTGCTACGAGAGACAGAGACTTGCACATAGGCCACTTCCACCACAACCCCCAAAGACCGGGGATTATGGTGGAAGTGGCCTATGCTCCAGTCTCTAACCGTCTCTTTTCGCACTCTGTGAGCGTTACTGTCCTCGAGCCGAAACGTGCTACAACAAGGCAGAAGGTTGCATATAAGCGCAATCACGCAAA
>NZ_BBAD01000047.1 GCF_001311075.1 Secundilactobacillus similis DSM 23365 = JCM 2765 | reverse complement strand
TTCCCGAAAATCTATCATGAAGGCCAAACTGTCGCACGCTGACAATTGCAAGCATCTCAGCAAGTGTTGGATGGCAACGTAACGACATCGAGTCAGCAGTACGTTCAAGCGAGTTGAGTCAATGTTCAGGATAGACTTGTTCATCACAGAAATGACGACTACTGAACAATTGTGCTGTTTACCGAGTTAACATCAATCGCTGTCATACTGTAGCATGACGTTCAGTTAAGCACTTGAGATGTTCTACGATAGTGCCGAATTGCGCCAATGTAAGATTTCGGTAAGTGGCTAGGTGGATGCTGTGTCGCGATGATTGGTGGTTGTTGGCGTTCTTCCGACAACCGCCAATCATCGGGGACAAATGTAAGACTCGCACGGGGTTTGGCGAGGCTTACATTTGAGGTCTGAGACCGCTCTTTGGCTCGGACCGGCCCCACAGCAGGAACCTAGCCGCTTACCGGAATCGACAGTTCAAGCAAATCACGGCACTTCACAAACTAACAGCAACAATGCTTACGCTGTACACAAACGTAAGTAAACAAAAAAACCGATCAGCTCATTCAGCCAATCGGTTCACTACTATATTAATTGTTAAAACAAATTCGTAAAGAAATTAACGATTGCTTGCCAGATTCGGTTCAAGAAGCCCATGATGCCGCTAGTATCAGCGGAACTGGCAAAGTCTTTGATTTTAGCCATGCTATCACCGACTGAGTTCTTTAAGTTGTTGGCAACTTGCTTGGCATTATCAACATAACTAGACGTTGATGAGACTGGTGCTTTTTGAACCGCACTCAAGGCAACTACCAACTGGTTAATGACAGTTGTTGACGTCTGTGATTGAATACCTTGCTTAGCTAAGGCTTCGTCCAGCATCTGTTTAATTTCGGCCTTTGTCGCATATTGGTTATCATCTTGGCGTTTTTTGGCCAAATCTGATGATACATCACCCACGGCCGACATCAACTTCCCTGGGTATTTTTTATCACTTGAATTTTGGTTGATTGCTGGTTGGGTTGCTTCCAGCACGCTATTGGCAGCTTGAGTGTTTTGCTGGTTCAAAGTTAAGCCATCCGCAGCCAGCGCCTTATAAACGCCCGTTAAGGCCGATTCACCGGAAACCGCCTTATCAGCTGTCACGGTAATGATCACGTCTTTAACCCCCGCCATTGTTGCAACCATGGCATACTGTTGCGACGTCACCTGTGTAATGTTATCCGCGCCGTTATATTGCGCAATATTGACCTTCACGCCGGAACCCGGATCAGCCGGTGCCAATGAAACGGAGCTGATCATGCTAGCATCCGTTGTGCCCGCAGAATTGATATATGTCGCATAGTCCGATCCGGTTACCGTTAAACTTTGATAATTGGACTGAACCCCCAGTGCTTTCGCAACGGCGTCCTTATCCTCTGAAGCTAAGCCGGCGCCATAGGCAACGTACGGCTTCGAGAGAGCTTTGGTTTGGACTGCACTACCACTGTCATCGCTACTGCTATCGCTGTTAACATCACTGTTTGCAGTGGTGCTAGTCGTCGTAGTATCAGCAGTTGCCGTATCGGCATGAACAAGTTGTGGTACGCCAGTCCCTAGTAAGAGTAATAGTGCCCCGCAAATCAGGCCAGTGCGAACCGTCGTTTTCATTCTTATTCCTCATTTCACTTTAGGTTATGCCCAGTGTAGCACGTTCTAAAAAAGGCCGCCGTTTCCGGTAGTCTTCTTAACAAAACTATATTAATTCTGTAACGCAGTCGCCAGTTCAGCACCAATGGACGACAGCAACGTTAACGCATCTTGGCGGTGTTCAAACCCCTGCGTTAAAATCGCAACGTCAAACTGTCCAGATGTCGTCTTAAATCGAGCAACATCGTGATCAATCAACGGACCTTCGCCCGTTTTATTTGCCACTTGAATCGTCGAAGTGGTTTCATCAAAACTAGCTGGTAACTTATAACGAAACTGCTGGTTTAACAACCACGGCAGTACAACAGGATGTTCACGTAACAGGTACCGCAAAATCCCCACCGCATCCGCCGCTGAGATCTGATTTTCATGGCCAGCGGCAGCCGCAGTACCATCCATTAGTAACCGATTCAGCTGCGTTTGTTGAAAGTGATGCGCAGCTAACCACTGATTCACCGCCGGCATCGTGACAAATTCAATCAACAAATTGGTCGCGTAGTTATCCGAAACCGAAATCATGAGTGCCATCACATCGCGTAACGGCATCGTTGTGGCATGCAGGAGTTGTAACACACCCGCACCACCCACTTTTGGCGAAAGTGTCATTGAAATGGGTTGATCAAGATCTGGCTGTTGGTCTAACAGCGTTGCTAAAATCGCCAGCTTAATCGTTGACGCTGCTGGATAGCTCACCTGTTCGCGAGTCGCCCAGATGCACTGCTCACCCTGCCAAACACAACCGGCAACTAACGGCTCATACGGCGCCACTAACGTCGTCAACCGATTAGCTAAACTCATCGCCAATACCTCCGAGCAGCAACGTACTCGGGTGCGTACCGCATCTCCGTCAATTTCGCGATATCGACAGATTTACCCGGCGTCCGAGACTGAATCATCCGCCCGTCACCGTAGTACATCCCTACGTGGTGCACATAGCCTTTACCATGTTCATAAGCAAAGAACAGTAAATCACCTGGCATCAGATCTTCAGGCGCAACTGGTTGCCCGCCTAAACGTTGATCATCAGCATCCCGGGGAATATCAAACCCCAGTACCCGGTGCAACGTGTACATAAAGCCAGAGCAGTCGAATCCGTAAGGTGATATACCAGCCCAGAGATATCGAAGCCCCATAAATTGTTGGGCCATATCAACCATCTTGGCACCGTTATTGTCACCCTTTGCGGTAACGACGATACTCGTTTTTTCGATGTAGCCATCACCAAGGGGCGTTGCAACCTTGATCCAGTCGCCATCAACGGCAATTTCGCTGAGTTCGGTACCCATCGTAATTTCAAAAATCGGTTGCTTTTCCGCATCATACAACGTGGTGAATGGCACGGCAATCCGAAGCCGAGAAGTGGTTGCTGGATAATCAACCGTTGTCGCTGATAATAGCTTTAACGGTAACCAGCCCTTGTACCCTCGTGGATCCGAATCGTCTTGCTGGCTCGTTAAATAAACCTGGGCCCACGACCCCTCTACGTGAGCAAGAATCACCTCATCGTTAAACGTTGCCTGAGTCTCCAATCGCTTAGCGTCACACAAATCGATTGTCTGCTCATCAGACATCTGGGCAACCCACTTCTTCGTTTCGCCCGCTAACGCCAATTCATCAATTGACCGCGGCTTATCCGTACCGGTCCACATTGTGGCAACGGGTACGATCACGCGTCTGGTTTCCATTCTCCCTCACCCCATTACTTGGTTTCAAATTCAATACCGAGACCAGCGGCGTCCGGAATCGTAATGAGTCCGCCCTGGTGCGTAATACCGCCAGTCGTCGGTTGATTCTTAAACATCATTGCAGCGTCTAAATCATAGTAGACGATATTTTGCTTAGCAGCTGCCATCTGAGCCGCTGCAGTCACTGAAACTTGTGACTCGATCATGCTACCGACCATGCATGGTACTCCGAAGGCGGCCGCGAGCGTATTAATCTTAAGTGCATTATCAATGCCGCCAGCCTTCATTAGCTTTAGATTAATAATATCACAACCCGCCATTTTCAAGAGTCGTAACGCATCTTTGACGGAAAAAATACTTTCATCGGCCATGATTGGAATCGGCGTCCGGTCGGTCACGTAGGCCATACCTTCAAAATCGTCCGCTGGTACTGGTTGTTCAACGAGCTCAATGTCTAAGCCGTCATCAACCATCTGGTTAATCGCCACCACCGCTTGCTTGGCACGCCAGCCCTGATTAGCGTCGAGTCGTAACTTAATATCCGGACCAACTGCTTCTCGAATTGCGCGGACCTGTTTTAAATCTTCAAATGGTGACTGGTTGCCAACTTTCACTTTTAAGGTATCGAAACCTTCAGCAACTAACGCGGTTGCGTGACTCACCATAGCATCCGTTGTCCCAACACTAACGGTATAATCCGTGCGAACTTGGGTGCGATAACCGCCCAGATATTCGGCCAGCGAAACGCCCGCATGCTTGGCCAATAAATCATTCACTGCAATGTTCAAGGCAGCCTTGGGACTGTGATTACCCACAATCCCGGTTTCAATCGTCTGCTTTAACGCCTCCGCATTACCTAATGACGCCCCGATCACCTTGGGTGCTAACACGGTCTCGATTGCGTAACGAATGCTTGCACTGGTATCACCAGTAATCGCCGCAGTTGGGGCAGCTTCCCCCAAACCGACCACGCCATCTGAATCGGTGACCTTCACTAATAAGCTTTCGGCGGTCGTGACCGTCCGAAGCGCCGTCTTAAACGGTGACTTTAACGGCACCGCAATTGGAAATACTTGAATTGATTTAATGGTTGCTGACATATGAACCATCCCTCTTCCTCTCATTACTTTATTACCAATTTATCATAAATAAGAGCTAACTTCAGCCACTTTCATAAAATCGTGCTTGAATCAACCGTTATTTTGTTAACGCACCTAAAACTGACGGTGAAAACCGGAACCGTTTCCGCTGATAACTGATGGTTCCAGCCGCAACCAGCTTATTCACGACTTGCCCAGCAGTCTCTCTGGTCGTCCCACTAATGTGCGCCAGTTCAATCAACGTCATCGGGTACGGAATTTCGATTTCGGTCTCGTTGATTGGCTGACCAAGGTCGGTGCCCAAAATTAAAAGCGCCTGCTGAACGCGTCTGGCAGCACTTGAAGTCACCATTCGCTGTAACCGGGTTTCGGTCCGTTCAATCAACTGACTCATTTGGCGAATCACCTGCTGACTGACGCTCGGTTTTCAGCCACAACGGTTTCAAAATCGGCCATATCGAACACCGCAATCGTGATTGGCGTTAGCGCCATCGCAGTGTAGGGATAATCCGGATCTAAATCAAGCCCGCGGTACGGAAACGCTTTTTGTGCCTTGACGTAGTTGATGAAGCTAAAACTACCGCTGGCATCCACCCGTTCAAGCCGGATGACGCCCTTAATCACGTAGTAAAACCGGTCCCGGCGGTCACCCTGATCAAACAAAATCTGCCCCTTGGCATATTGTTTGACCTGTAAGTGGGTCGTTAATTGATCAAACTCCTGTGTTTCGAAGGCCCTAAACTCTGCTTGCTGCTTTAAAAATGCCCGGTACGTCGTCGTTGATTGCGTTTGAGTCACGATTGATTGCCCGCCCTTTCGCTATGTAAAAACAGGTCACCCCGCCGGTAATCCCGACGACGTCACCTGTTTACTCATTCATTGGTACTCATCATTGTAATGGGTTACTTCTTGCCCCATTATACCGCGGTTAAGTCTCGGAGGGAAACCCCAACCACAGCGTGCTCAATTCATTCAACGATCAATCATGGGTCGTTGTCGTGAGTTCATCATCAGGGCGCGTCGCATCACGCACATCTGCTGAAATGACCGTGCCACTCCCAGTTGCTAAAAACTCACCAATGTTTTCTAACGACGTCACCACTGCCTGACCAGCTGGGCGATGTTCAACGAATTGAATTGCCGCTTCAACCTTCGGGAGCATGCTCCCCTTGGCAAATTGATCTTCGGCAATGTAACGCTTCAAGTCACTGACCGACACCTGCGTTAACCGCTGTTGGGTGGGTTGATTAAAGTTAACGAAGATGTGATCTACCGCTGTTAGGATAATCAACAGATCCGCGCCAACGAGTTCGGCCAATTTCTCCGATGCAAAATCCTTATCGATTACGGCTTCTCGACCAACTAATCGATTTCCTTCACGAACCACTGGCACACCACCGCCACCAACTGAGATTGGCACGATTCCCGCTTTAACCAGTTGGTTGACCACGCCAGCTTCCTTCACGCCAATTGGGCGAGGTGACGCTACCACCCGTCGATAACCTCGACCGGCATCCTCAACAAACTGCTGTTCTGGATGAGCAACCTTCAGTTCATCGACCGCGGCTTTCGTATAAAACGGTCCAATCGGTTTCGTGGGGTGCTTAAAGGCTGGATCATCAGCACTGACTTCAACCTGTGTCACCACGGATGCAACATCAACTTCAAGGCCGTTTTCAGCAATCACTTCCGCCATCGCGTTTTGCATCCAGTAACCGATACTGCCCTGAGTCATTGCAACGGCTGTATCGAGGGGCATCGGTGGATTCTGTTCACTGGCACCAGCCGCTTGTTGTAACAGTAAGTTACCGACTTGGGGCCCGTTGCCGTGTGAAATAATGAGTTGATCACCCTGTTTAATGAATTCCACTAGGTATTTTGCCGTCGCAAGTAGTGCTTGCTGTTGCGCTTGGGCGGAAGCATCGTGTGCTAAAATGGCGTTTCCACCAAGGGCGACCACAATTTTACGATTTGTCATGAAAATCAGCGTCCTTTCTGGATTGTCATTGAATCTGCATTATTGATTATCGTTTTGGTTAAACAAAGAGCCAAGTGACGTTGTCCGCTCACCTGGCTCACTGATTGACTTTAATCCGAGATTACCGGAAATGGCAGTCTGCGACCAAGTCTCATTAGTTGACTATCCGTTAGCGTTAAACGCGTGGGATAAACAAATTGCCTAAGGTTGCAGCCATGATTGCTTTGATGGAGTGCATCCGGTTTTCAGCTTCTTCAAACTGACGACCATACTTGCTCCGGAAGACTTCATCCGTAATTTCCATTTCAGTAATACCGTATTTAGCTTCAATTTCCTTACCATATTCAGTGGTTGTATCATGAAAGGCTGGTAAGCAGTGCATCACGATCAATTGACCATCAGGGGTGCCCGTCTTCTTCAACGCTGCCATGTTCACTTGGTAAGGGGTCAATAACTTAACCCGTTCTTCCCAGTTACTTTCACCCATTGATACCCAAACGTCGGTATAAATGATGTTGGTGCCCTTCATACCTTCGTCAAGGTCATCGGTGATCAAAATATGAGCGCCGGATTCAGCCGCAAACTTGTTGGCTAACGCTTCAATTTCTGGCGCTGGGTGTAATTCCTTTGGCGCTACGATGTGGATGTTCACCCCAAGAATCGCACCGGTTACAAGCAGTGAGTTGGCCACGTTGTTCCGGCCATCACCCATGAACGTTAACGTTAAGCCTTTCAAGTGACCAAAGTTTTCCTTAACGGTCATGAAGTCAGCAATCATTTGAGTTGGGTGCCATTCGTCGGTCAACCCGTTCCAAACTGGCACGCCAGAGAATTCAGCTAATTGTTCCACCGCTTTTTGGCTAAAGCCTCGGAACTCGATACCATCAAACATGCTGCCAAGAACCTTGGCCGTATCTTCAACTGATTCCTTCTTACCAAGTTGAATATCGTTGGCGCCAAGGAATTCAGGGTGAGCGCCTAAATCAATCGCAGCGGTCGTGAATGCTGACCGAGTTCTTGTTGACGTTTTTTCAAACAACAGAGCAATGTTTTTGCCTTCCAAGTAGTGGTGTGGAATCCCCGCTTTTTTAAGGCCTTTAAGTGTAACCCGAAGTCTACCAGGTACTCGAGTTCAGCCGCTGTGAAGTCTTTTTCAGCCAGTAGTGACCGTCCTTGAAAAACGCTATTTTTAAAGTCTGTCATAATAATGATCTCCTTTTCGATTTATAGGTCTTCACGAACAAGTGGCATACTCATACAACGTGGGCCGCCACGACCCCTTGATAGTTCGCTGGAAAGCACTTCCAGTACCTTGAGACCATGTTCGCGGAGAACTTGGTTTGATACATAGTTTCTATTATAGGTAACTACCACGCCGGGGGCAATCGCTAATGTGTTCGATCCGTCATTCCATTGTTCCCGATCGGCAATTAATGGATCGCCACCACCCGTTGGAATTAAGTCGAGGTCGTCTAGATTTAACGCCTGTTTAAGCACCCGTTTCAAATCACGGTCGTGCTCAAGGTGTAGTTCACCGTCATTGCCAAGCGTAATCGTCCAAGTATCAATTTGACCACCCTCGCCCAAAATCCCGGGATGTACCGTAAATTGATCTGTGTTAATCATCGTAAATACGGTATCCAAATGCATCATGGCGTGGTTGTGCGGAATTCGAATTGCCAGCACTTTTTCAAAACCACTATCTTTGGCAAACAGGTTACGCGCGATATCTTCGATTGCATTGGCAGATGTCCGTTCCGAAACGCCGATAGCAATCACGGTATCACTAAGAACCAGCTCATCACCACCTTCGATTCGAGTCGTTTGATTCCGATCCCGCCACACGTTCACGCCTTGGTCGGCAAAGCGTGGGTGGTGGTTAATGATGGTTTCCATAAAGAGTGATTCCCGTTGCCGAGCTGGGAACGTCATGTGATTAATACTAAGGCCATCACCGATTGAAGCTGCCGGATCACGGGTAAAGTACAGGTTTGGCATTGGATCCATGAAGAACGGATAATCCTGTTCTTCAGCCGCACTCACGAGGTCGAGTGGTACAAAATCCAGTTCATTTTTACGAACGCCAGCCATAATTTTGATCACCATTTCTTGGGTGGTCATCGACAGCAAGTAATCTTTTAACACATGGTGTAAGATACCAGCCGCATAGCCGGATTCCGCAAGCATTTGAACTAAAAAGGCATCCTTAACGGCCTCACCACCAGCATCTAATGCTTCAGCAGCCAATTGTTCTAAATACAAAACTTCAACATCGTTGTCCCGCAGCGTTGACGCAAAGTGATCGTGCTCCTGTTGGGCAACTGGTAAGTAAGGGATATCATCAAATAGAAGACGGGGCATCATTTCAGGTGTAAAGTTTTCAACTTCAGCGCCAGGCCGTTTCAACATAACAACGTCTAATTTACCGATTTCAGATGTAACGTGAATTGGGGTTTTCATAGTGCGTCCCTCCTATCTCTTTTGAACAACTTTATGATAAACCGAACACCAACCCACTATCTGGAAGTTGGTCACATTCAAAATGTGAAATCGGTCACACTTTAATATGTGACGAAAGTGTGACTTTGAATTATGACGCTGAGGCCTAGTTTTAACCGTGGCCGTCATAAAATATTCACATTTCAATGCGTAAAATTAGAGAATTAAAATTAGATTAAAATAACAATTTCAGCGCAAATCAGTGTTAAATATGGGTTAATCGTATAATGTTCATATTTAATTCACACATATTTCACATTTTATTTATGTATATTAACGATTTTTCACTTATTTTTGTATGTTGGTTTACGCTTGTGTCCAGCGTAAGCATGTGTAGTTTGTGAAGTACAGTGATGCTGGTTTTCTATAGTGGGAGGATGCCGCGGGAGGCTCCGGCGCTATGCGAGGCTGGAGCGCAGTGGCGGGCCTACGAGCTAGGAATGGGCAAAAACCGCCCATGCCGGATCTCTCCGGACCCGCGTATGACTATAGCACTCGCGGCCCGAACCCCACGAACCACGACTGCTTAAGTCATACCGACACTGCTGAGCCTCGCGCGCCTCCGCCTCCCGCTACAGGGTGCGCTGTCGGTAACAGAACTGTTGACTGTCACAATCTGAAGTTGACGGAACTGCGTGATGATAACGTTAGACAATTACTCGACAACTGCAGACGTGTAACCGCAATGAACCCACGATTGCATAAAACTAAATCTGCCAGTTATGCGCTACGTTCACGTGAACTTAATGCAGTTGTGCTGATATTCAGCCATCTCAACATGAACCGCTAATTGCTGATCAATTTGGACGTTTGTCGAATCAACGCCAGTCGTTGTAATCCCGTGACTGAACGTGCAGTTAAGCGCTTGAGATGGTCTACAATGGCGGCCAATTGTGCAATATGAGATTTCGGTAAGCGGCTAGGTGGATGCTGTGTCGCGATGATTGGTGGTTGTTGGTGTTCTTCCGACAACCGCCAATCATCGGGGACGAATCTAAGACTCGCACGTTTTTTGGCGAGGCTTAGATTCGAGGGCTGAGACCGCCCTTTGGCTCAGGCCGGCCCCACAGCTGGAACCTAGCCGCTGACCGGAATCGTAAGCCCACGCAAATCACCGCACTTCACAAACTGAACAGTAGTATGCTTACGCTGGACACAAGCGACAGCAAAAAACGCGATATCAACTAACACAGTCAACATCGCGCTTAACAACTATTAATCCTGTTCAACCTGCTTTGCAATCACGCTATCCCGTTCAATCAGTTCCAACGGTAATTGCTTATCTTGATGCATCAACCGTGGATTTTGAATCCGTTCGATCAACAATTCAGTCGCAACCTGCCCCATTTCAAATGCCGGTTGGTGAATCGTGGTTAATTTTGGTGTGATGAAATCGGCGAGATCGATATCATCGTAGCCATAATTGAAATATCGGCCGGAATCCGAACGCCGCGTTCTTGGAAGCCCCGGTAAACACCAATTGCCATTTCATCGTTGATGGCAAAAATCGCACTCGGTTTCAAACGGAGTAGCTCATCCGTTGCCTGATAACCGCCCAGCTTCGTCATCGGTGACTGAACCACCATTTCATCCGGTAGTGATAAGCGATACTGCTTCATTACGGATCGGAAACCGTCGATTCGTTGCTGGATGTTTTGGGTGACCTGTTCACCCACCAAGAGGGCAATTCGGCGATGTCCAGCGGCCAGCAGGTATTTTGCCACCATTTGGCCACCCTTATAGTCATCGACCCACACCCGATCCCCGATTTGAGCATCGTTTTGATCAAATAAGAGGTATGGGATGCCGTTTCGCGTTAGAATGCGATCAATATCATTGGCGTCCAACGTTGCACTGGCGATGATAAGGCCGTTAGCCGCCCGCTTAATCAGTTCTTCCAGATACATGCTTTGCAATTCCTGATTCTGATTGGCATCAAAGATAATCGGAATAAACTTATTATTTTGAGAGGCCTGCTGAATCCCCTTAATAAACATGCTGAAGAACGGGTTCGCTAAATTAGGCACTAATACCCCAATCGTCTGAGTTGAGCGCATAATTAAATTACGTGCGTTATAATCCGGCACGTAACCGAGTTTTTCTTGAAGTTTCAGACCCGCGCTTTGGTATCGCTGCTAAAACGGTCACCCTTCCCGTTTAAAATCTGTGAAACTGTCGTGACAGAGACCCCCGCTGCTTCGGCGAGATCTCTGATCGTTACTTTTTGTGTCACGGGTTGCCTCCCACTGCCTAAGCTAGCCAACTAAGTCCCCTTGATTGACTAGCTTATCGCTTTCGTATATCCGACTTAACCAACTATTGGCACGTCGTTATTAATGATATTGTACCCGCATTTAGCCGTTCAAGCAATTTAACCTTAATCTGGTTTTAAAAAATTCACCAGCTTAATCGGTGTCGTCAGCGCATCCGGTAGTCATTCTTGGACAATTTTCTGCGAATGACTACTATATTATAAATAACGTCGGTGATCCTTCATTTCAGATCACCGACGTTATTCATTCTTTATCTAAGCCTTTAAAATTGCATCGATTCGCTCGCGTTCATCCGCCGTAAAGTTCAGGTTTTGAACCGCCTGCAGATTGTCTTCCAAGTGTTTAACCTTTGAAGCGCCAGTGACAACGCTCACCACAACTGGATCCTTCAGTAACCAAGCTAATGCCATTTGGGCCAACGTCTGGTTCCGGTTTTGTGCCATGTCGTTCAACTGATTTAACTTGTGCGCTAAAACGTCACGGCCTTGATCCATCACGTTGGTGCTACTCCAGTGAATCTGGAAATCTTCTGGAATCCCATCAAGATAACGGTTGGTCAACAACCCTTCAGCTAATGGACCGTATGCCACTAACCCCAGATTATTTTCGCGCAAGGTATCAAGTACCCCATCGTTTTCCACCGTATCGCGGTTCAGCATGTTGTAGGAAAGCTGGTTCACCACAAATGGGGTGTGTAATTCCTTAAAGGTTTTCAAAATCGCCTTCGTCTGCGCATCATTGTAGTTGGAAATACCAACGTACAACGCCTTACCAGAACGAACAATACTATCCAACGCTTCAGCAGTCTCAGCTGGATCCGTATTGGGATCAAACCGATGGCTATAGAACACGTCAACATAGTCAAGCCCCATCCGTTCCAAACTGCCATCAAGGGCATTGATCAGCGTTTTACGGGAAGACATTTCACCGTATGGCCCAGGCCACATGTGAAAACCGGCCTTGGTAGTGATGACAAGTTCATCACGGTGAGCCTTTAAATTCGCACGGTAAACGTCACCAAAGATGCGCTCCGCTGCACCAGAACCAGGGCCATAATTATAGGCCAGGTCATAGCTAAAAATGCCGCTATCAAACGCCTTTAGAATAATCTTTTCACTATCAGCGTAATTTGCGTCTTCACCAAAGCTGTGCCACATTCCAAATGAAACGGCTGGCAATTGTAAGCCTTTATTGCCTGCCCGACGAATCGGCATCCGACCGTCGTAACGATTAACATCTGCCTGATACATGATTGGTAACTCCTCTTCTCTCTTACTTAAGGTACCTTTCAATTTTAAAAGGCATTTTGAACAGCGTCAACCATCTTTTCAGTCCAAGGAGGCAAACACCGTCAATATTGAGGTATACCAGTTCAAGTTAACAAACAAATCGACGACTCGAAATCAGTATGCCACCTAATTTCAAGTCGTCGATTGTTAATTAGTCAATGTTAACGTTAGGCTTGTAAGCTCAACTTAACCGCATCACTCACGTGACCACCGGCCTGCTCTAGCAAGGCCTTCGCTTCGGCAATCGTTCCCTTGGTTTCGATTAACAAAATGGCCAGTGGCACATTGTTATCTGCGCGATCCAATGCCCGTTCAGCCGCCAACGTTGACGTTTGGGTGGCCGCAGCAATAATTCGCTTCGCCCGTCGTTTGGTCTTCTCGTTGGTTGGAACCACGTTGATCATTAAGTTTTGGTAAACCTTCCCTGACCGAATCATGATGCCGCTAGACAGCATGTTGAGCACCATTTTTTGCGACGTTCCGGCCTTCATTAAGGTGGCACCAGTAATCACTTCAGGACCAACAATTGGACAAATTGCGACGGTTGCGTTTTCTTGTAGCGGACTATCCGTGACACAGGCAACGGCAATCGTTAACGCCCCAACACTCTTAGCATACTTAAGTGCCCCAACCGTGTACGCGGTTGCACCACTGGCGGCAATGCCGATGACGATATCCTTCTCGTTTAATTCAACCTTCTTGAGGTCTTTTTCGCCTAATTCAGCTGAATCTTCTACACCTTCAATGGTATTAAACATGGCCTCAGGGCCACCCGCAATAATGCCGAAGGTTTGGGATTCTTCCAAGCCATACGTTGGCCGGAGTTCAGTTGCATCAAGCACGCCCAGTCGACCGGACGTCCCGGCACCGATGTAGATCAACCGACCACCAGCATCAAACCTTTTCGTTGCTAGCGTAATTGCCTGTGAAATTTGGGGAAGTTGTTTTTGAACCGAGCGGCCAACCCGCTGATCTTCCCGATTAATAATCTCAACCATGTCAGCCGTATCGACTTGATCAATATGAGTTGAGTGTCGGTTTCGTTGTTCAGTTAATAAGTCTTCAAAGTTCATCGTCAGGTTCCTCCAATTAGCAACCAGCAGCTTTAGTGAAAATAAATTCAAGCCAATGGTATCGCTTTCATGTTATCCTATTTAGGTATACCATGTTTCAAGAAAAATTTCAATTTAAACTCGACAGACTGTTAATTTTTCAATCAAATTTGAAAAAATAGCTTGACAACTTTATTATTTGAAAGCCGTTCCGAAGCTCAGTGAAAAATTGAAAGGTTACGCCATTTTGTATGTGACCGTTTTAACAGCTGACTTCGGTTGATGAAACTAAAGGTGGCTTTTTCAGGTTTCACTTACGTTTGTGTCCAGCGAAAGTGTGCGGAGCGAGACGGGTTGAGAGCAGTGTGCAAGGTGACATCGGTGAAGGCGCCCGGGCCTGGCGGGTTTACCGGACTCGCCTTACATGCAGCTCTCAGTCTCGCGCAGCACCATTCGGCGTGGTGGCCAGAAAGCGCGTGGTTGACAAGCTTCTATAACTTCAGGAACCCTGGAAATAACAGTTTAAGTGGCGCCGAATTTTGTAGCCTGAACGAGCGCTTTTCAATGCGGCTTTGGCGAGCGAAGCGACGACAAACAGCCAACACCCAAATCGCACTCAACCCTTACGTTGAACACAAGCGTAAACAAAAAGCGCCACCCGATTTCCATCAAGTTGACGCTTAAATCATCGCTTATTTAGTTACATAAACTTCTTTATACCCACGACTCATCCCAGCTGGATTCCACACGTAACCGTGGACCGTTGGCCGCCATAGTTCGGCAGTTGCTGGTTGGTACAATGGAATGACGCCTTGATCCTTCATCAACACTTTTTCAGCGTTGACCAAGTCATCATAGCGTTTTTCAGTGTTCGTAGCATCCGTGGTTGAAGAAGCCTTGATCAACTTATCAAACGTGGCGTTTGACCAGTCACCGTTGTTGGTTGAGTTACCAGTTTGGGCTAATGCCAAGAAGTTGATTGGATCAGCAAAATCGGCACCCCATGATGACATGACTAAATCAAACTTACCACTGGCAGACCGGGCTAACCGGTTCTTATATGGCACGTTTGTGATGTTGACCTTCAACCTGGTAAGCGTTCCAATTGATCTTGAAGGTACTGGGTCGTCGTCTTGGCTTGATCAGTGTCATCACTCAATAGATCTAACGTTAACGTCTTTTGACCAACTTGCTTCATTCCGGCAGCCAGAGTTTTTTGGCATTAGCCAAGTCATAGGTCACACCGGATTTAACGTAGGCATCATCTGCAAAATCAGCCTTAGTCTTTGGGTTTTGCGTCAGGTTAGTTGAAACAAAGCCCTTAGGTGCAGTGGAGCCGTCACGAAGCACCTTGTTCGCTAATGCTGACTTGTTGATCGCTTGGGCCAACGCTTGGCGAACCTTCACGTTCTTTAACGCCTTAACCCGCTTTTGGTTCATTTGAAGGTACATCGTTGAACCACCCACAAATTTTTGGAAACCAGCCGTTTTAGCGTAGTTGGCAACCTGCGTTCCAGAAAGTGGTGTTACATCAAGTTTCTTTTGGTTATACAAGTTTAACCCAGTACTTGGGCTCTTCACAACTTGGAAGTTGATCGTGTTCAAATGCACATCGTGCTTATCCCAATAATTTGGGTTCTTAGCAAGCTTCCACGTGTTATTCGTCCCAGTCCAACCAACTGACTTAAATGGTCCGTTATAGGCCGTTTTTTGGCTTGTCGTCCCATATTGACTTCCATACTTTTCAACAGCGGATTGTTGTTGTGGGAAGAAGGTTGGGAAGGCCAACAATAACTTGAAGTATGGTACTGGTTCGCTTAACTTCACCACTAAGGTTGTTTTGTTAGGTGCTGAAACCCCTAACTGGTTGGCACTCATCTTCCCCTTAGAAATCGCATCGTAGTTCTTGACGCCTTCAAACAGGTAAGCATAGCCCGCTGCCGTCTTAGGTGCAACCACCCGGCGCCAAGCGTAAACAAAATCCTTAGCCGTTACGGTCTGACCGTTGTTCCACTTATCGTCATCCCGTAGTTTAAAGGTGTACGTCAAGCCGTCTTTTGAAACGGTTGTGTGAGTCGCCAACGCATTTTCTAATTTAGAATTCTTACCTAACCGGTATAACCCTTCATCAGTATGGTACAGTTGCGTTAAACTGACAGATTCAGATGCTTTAGCCGAATCCAAGGTTGACACGGTTTCGGTCGTACTTAAGTTGAGGACTTGTTTGTCCGCCAACTGCTTGTTGGAGCTGCTTTGCTTTGATTGACCGCAGGCTGCTAACGTCATCACAAGTGCGACGCTACCAATGCCGGCCAATACTTTCCCTAATTTAACCATTATATTCCCCATCCATCATCTGAAATTGGTTCTCACGTTCAAATAATCGTGCTACCTGCAGCAATAACTCCTCTCGACCCTTGTTGGCCGTTAATTGAACCCCTAATGGTAACCCAGCCGCCGTGACATGGGTCGGCAAACTAATTGCGGGTTGTCCCGTTAAGTTAGCCTGCTGTGTAAATGGCGACCGCGTTAAAGCTGGCAACCACTGATCATAAATCAATTGTTGCTGATCACGGGGTGCCAATTGTTCAATTTCACGAAGCTGATCAGCGTGAGCCGGACTGATCAGCGGATCGTCCACCCGTGGTGCCGAGTCGGCGGTCGTTGGTGTCAGGTACAAGTCATATTGTTCATGGAACAGAGCCATAGTATAGCCAGTTTGGTCCCATAATGCAAGCGTTTTGCTGTAGTCGGCCGCACTAATGTGTTTACCAGTTTCTGCCAGTGCCCAAGTGAGTGGTTCAACTTCGTTCTTAGCAACCGGTCGTTGTAAGCCAGAACCAATTTCATCCAGCATGGCGGCCGTCTCGCCCGCATTCATGGCATAGTAACTTCTCATCAATGCTACGCCATCGACTTGTGGCCGGGCCTCCGTGACGTTAAAGCCGTGATCACTTAAAAACTTAACTGCGTCCTCAACCGCCGCAACGGCCTCCTTCGAAACGGGGGTGCCAACGGGTGACGTCGTACTGTAAGCCACCGTTAATCCCGGGTGCAATTCATTTAGCATTCGTAAATAACCAGCCGAATAAAGTGGCGTCTGGAACGCTGCTGCCGGTTGCACCACCTGCATGGCATCTAACAACGCCGCAGTATCTTTAACCGTTCGGGTCAGCGCAAAGTTGATAGCCGCCCCTTGCCAAGAACGCCAATCACCAGGTCCAACGGGCACTCGACCACGCGTCGGCTTCAGGCCAATCAGTCCCGACCAACTGGCTGGAATTCGAATCGAACCACCACCATCACTAGCAGCCGCTAACGGCACCATCCCACTAGCAACACTCGCAGCGGACCCACCACTAGACCCACCGGGTGAATAGAACCGGCTCCATGGATTATGAGCGTTCCCGTAAAGTTGCGAATCCGTGATGTTTTTAAACCCAAATTCCGGAACGTTCGTTTGACCCAAGATGATGAAGCCTGCTTGCTGTAACCGTTGAACGAAGAAGTCCGTGGACGCGGCTACCGAATTAGCCAATAATCTCGAGCCACTGGTATTGGGTGTGCCGGCCAATGACTGGCCTAATCCCTTGATCAATATTGGCACGCCTAAAAAAGGCTGTCCTTTATCCTGCAAAGCCGCCGCTTCTGCAAGCGCTTCCGTTTGACGAGTTGCCGTTACCGCGTTTAACCGCGGATTCATCTCGGCAATTCGGGCATAGGCGGCTTCAGCAAGGTCAACGGCTGACACCGTTCCGTTTCGAACTTGTTCAGCTAACTTTAATGCTGATTCCATGTTACCAATCCCCTCTGTCAGTAGTATTCACCAAGCTCGTAACGACAAAACGACCCCACATGACCGTCTAGTCACGTGGGGCCGTTCCCTTTCCGGGTATGTGTTTATCCCGGTTTGCCGCCCGTTTCGGCTAGCTACTGTTTAATTATAGTTCACACTAAGCTTTCGTGTTTTCCCGTTCTTCGTTTAAGAAAAGCGTTCCGACACTTTGATCCGTATAGATACGACGAATGGCGCGCCCCATCAAATCACCGACGGAAATGATCTCAACTTTGTCAAAGTTCTTCTCGTCTGGTAACTGAATTGAATCAGTCACGATCACCTTTTTAAGTGGTGACGCGGCCATATGTTCCACGGCATTTTGGCTAAATACTGGGTGAGTTGCCACGGCGTAAATATCGTTCGCACCGGCATTCTTCAAGGTCTGGGCTGAAATTGAGATTCGCACAGCCGTATCGATAATGTCGTCAACCAAAATAGCGTTCTTACCGGCAACTGAGCCAATCACGGCATCCGCGTCCGTGGTTGACTTGTTGGGATCCCGGTTATCAATAATCGCAAGTGGTGCGTGTAATAAATCGGCCATCCGACGTGCCTTCGAAACCCCGGCATGATCAGGTGAAACAACCACGAGGTTCTCGAGTAAATCATGTTCGTAGAAGTAACCTGCCAACAGTGGCGTTGCTTCTAAATGATCCATTGGAATATCGAAGAAGCCTTGTAGTTGCGCCGCATGCAAGTCTAACGTGACAACGCGGTTCACACCGTCTTTTTGTAACATCGAGGCGATCAACTTGGCCGTAATAGGTTCACGTGACCGGGCCTTCCGGTCAGCCCGTGAGTAGCCGTAGTAAGGAATCACAACGGTTACGGAGTGGGCACTGGCCCGCCGAACAGCGTCGACCATGATCATTAATTCCATTAAATTGGTGTTAACGGGATCTGAGACCGATTGAATCAAGAAAACATCCGCACCCCGGATGCTTTCATCGACCGTAATGGCAATTTCACCATCACTAAAATGCTTGATGGTTGCTGCCCCCAATTCAACACCAGCAGCAGCGGCGATTTTTTCCGCTAATGGTCGGTTGGAATTAAGTGCAAACATCTTTAACGGGTGTTTTGCTTGAGTTTGATTTGGCATAGTTAACCTCCAAGGTTTTGTGGCTCATCAATGTTTTTGATCGGTTAACCGATCGTTGCTTTTTCATTGGCTATTATCGCAATTTTTAAGGTAGCGTGCAAGCACTAGCGGGGATTTAACCCCAATTGTTCAACTAGAAAGTGACCAGTTGATTGACCAACTAGTTAGCGTTAATTCAATTCAGGCGCACCCATAAATGACTTAGGCGTGATACCCTTCATCCCAATCATCGGATCGATTTGACCGCTGTTGATCAACGCAACGGTTAAGACCCCGTCAGGAACAGGTGCCGGTTGGCTATCGTCAGCCGATGTTGTCTGGACCGATTCTGGTTTGGATCGTGACGATTCAGCTTCTTGGGTCGGCTGTGGCACTACCGGTTCAGCCGGTTCAGTCGGTTGACTGACCTGATCCGCTGAAGCCGAGTCTTCAACTGGTGTGACCACCATTTCGGCCGGCGTCGTCATCGTTGCCGTTAAGCGTTCAACCAACGCAGTCTGCCGATTAACGGACTGCCGGCGAACGCTTTCTTCAAACGCGCGTCGTTCACCCAAGAGGATCAGGGTCGTTTTCGCCCGCGTTACAGCCGTATACAGTAAATTACGCTGTAACATCCGCGAATACTGCATTACCATGGGTAAAATGACCATCTTGAACTGGCTCCCTTGCGCCTTATGGATCGACGTACAGTAAGCCAATGTCAGGCGATTCCAATCTTGACGACTGTAAGTGACTTCTGTTTGGTCAAAGGCAATCGTCAGCTGATCGGTCTTTTCCTTATTCCCCTTGTCCTTCGCTAAGGTGATCCCAACGATTTGGCCAATATCGCCGTTGAAGACGTTGTTTTCTGGACTATTAACGAGGTGGAGCACTTTATCACCAATTCGAAATAACTCGCCACGGAAGTTGACTTCCTTGGTTTTCTCACTAGTTTTGGGATTCATAATTTCTTGAATGATCGTGTTCAGTTTGGTGATCCCAGCAGGACCGCGATACATCGGCGCTAAAACCTGCACGTCCTCAGCATCAAAGCCCTTTTGCTTGGCCTTACCAATAATCTGTTCGATCACTGACGGCATCTGGTACGCATTACACTGAATGAACGAACGATCAGCCTGATTTTGATCAAAATCCGCTGGTAACCGCCCCAGTTTAATCTCGTGGGCCAGTGGAATGATCGATGAATCATCCCCCTGCCGGTAAATGGTGTTCAATTCCATCGCTTGGACTCGTTGACTTTCAAGTAGGTCAAAAAAGACACGCCCAGGACCAACTGATGGTAATTGGTCCTTATCACCCACCAGCACAATTTGCATGCCGTCTGGCACGGATTTAAGGAGGGTCTTAAACAGGAAAACATCGACCATCGACATTTCATCGACGATCAATAGTGACCCCTCCAGATCTTTCGCCATAACCTGATCGTTGTTTTCACGCCCGGTCAATCCCAGTAAGCGGTGAATCGTACTGGCCGGTAAACCAGTGGTTTCACTCATTCGCTTGGCTGCCCGACCAGTTGGCGCTGCCAGCAAGATTGGGAATGGCTCATCCTTATACTGGTTAATATCGAGTGATAATTCGTGTAATTTGGCGTACAAGTTGACGATCCCATTAATGATCGTTGTTTTCCCAGTTCCGGGTCCCCCCGTTAGCAAGAATAGCGGCGATTGAATGGCAGCTAAAATGGCGGCTTCTTGCGACTCATCGTAAGTGATACCCAAATTTCGTTCAACGATTCGAGTTTGTTTTTGAACCACGTCATCGCTAAATGTCTTGGGTGCATCCGCATTTGCCAAACGGTTGAGGTGTTCAGCAATCTGCCACTCGGCATCGAACAGGTTCTTCAAAAAGATCCGATCACCATCACCCACAACCTTTTGCTGCCGACCAAGTTCGAGTAACTGATCAGCCACGAGTTGCGGATTCACCATGGTGTTTCGGCTACTTTGAAGCAGTTCAATCGTCCCATTAAGCAGCGGTTTAGCCGTTGTGTAGGTGTTACCACCGGACATCGCCAACTCATCAAGTTCTTGTAAAATACCGGCCTGCAACCGTTGCGGCGATAAGGCCTCGATACCCAATTGCTCAGCGATTTGATCCGCTCGCTTAAAGCTGATGCCGTTAATATCTTCGACCAATTGATAGGGATTTTCCTGAATCACACGCAGGGTATCTTGTTTGTAGCGTTCGTAAATCGCACTTGCGAGCGAACTCCCGAAGCCGTACCCGTTTAACCCGATAATGATCTGTTCCATTCCGTTGTTGGCAGACAAGTTATCCAGCAACGTTTCTTTAACGGCCGGCTTCAGGTTCAGCGGATCTAACACTTCCGGATCCTTCATAATCTGATCAATTGCAGTCAGACCTAAAAGAGCCACAATTTTTTCAGCCGTCCGCTTCCCCAACCCTGGAAAATCATCACCAGAAAGATAGGCGACGATGCCTTCCTTAGTTGTCGGTGCTTCATTTTGGTAGTTACTGGCTTGAAACTGCTGCCCGTACTTCGGATGATCCACAAGTTGACCAAAGAACCGGTACGGCATCTCCTCCGTAATATCAGCAAAGTTCCCGGTCACCACGATTTCATCACCGTGCCAATCAAGGTTCGTCGACTGCACTTTAACCAGCAAAACTTTATAAAAACTGTCTGGACTTTCAAAAAAAGTGGCAGCGACTTTGCCAACAATTGCGGCCGGTTCTTTAGCGGCGTCATCTGATTCAAATAAACTCAGGTTTTCACTTGCCATGGTGCCCATCCCTTCACATCAAGTTAGTCAGCATTCGGTTTGTCCGTTTTTTTCTTGGTCAACAGCGTCTGAATGTCCGCCAATCGTGACTGACCGTTGTCGTAGTACGTTTTATCTAACCGTTTAGCGGCCTCAAAAAAGTCGGTTGCATCATCACCAAGCACTACCGCTGTAATACCCCGGTCAAATTGCGCGTGGCCGTTTTTAGGGTCACTCGCTAACGTGCGATCGTAGTAATCAGCCGCTTCTTTAAAGTTACCCAGTGCCAATAAATTATCCGCAATCAGTTGATTGACCGCTGGATCTTGTTGGTGGTTTTGGCCAGCCGTTAACGCAAACGCCAGTGCTGTTTTATGGTCGTTATTACCCATATAGCTTTGCGCTAACATCAAATAAGCATCGCTCTTCAGTTGGTCATCCTTGACCTGACTAAACTGAGCAATGGCCTTTTGATACTCACCTGCCTCGTAATAGACGTTACCTAAGCCATAGGTTAACGTATCCTTAGCTTTACGGCTCTGGTCGGCAAATAACCCCAGTGCCTTCATCATTAATTCTTCGGCTTGACTATAACTCTTCAAGTTAACCAACAACGCCGCTAGATCATAGTAGGTGTGATAGTTATTTGGATCATCATCAATTTCTTGAATCAACCGGTGCATCAATTGCTCGGATTCGCGTTGTTTCGCGTCCCGTTTCGCCTTTAATGCCGCTTGATCTGGCGTTTGTTCACTCATCTTGATTACTCCTCTTAAATAGTATCCGTTGCGTCTAAGTGGCGCTTTAAATAATCCGTTTTATTCCATTCGATCAATTGGAAACTTGCACCGTGATCGGTGGTCTCTAAAATTGTAGTTGAGGTATTGCTTAACCCACCCCGGTCGCGTAAATGGGCCAATGGCGTGCCTAATAAAGCGTTCATTTCCGCATTTAACGCCGCACCGTGACTGACGATCAACACGTTTTGATCCGTCGTATCATGTGCGCGAACAATCGTTTGAATTGCCGGCGTCATTCGGTCGATCAATTCCTGAAAACTTTCACCGCCAATGGTTACTGGTCGGTAATCAGCCGGGGCATTTCGAAACGCATGAAACTCCTCTGGAAAAGTTGCTTGAGCTTCTTCAAACAACATCCCTTCCATTTTACCAAGGTGAAATTCCTCTAGGCGACTGACTAAACTGAGCGGTATTTGGCCTGGTAAATTGGCCAAAACAGTCCGGGCTGTATCCCGAGCACGTTTGATTGGACTGGCATAAACGTGCGCAAATTGGAACTGCTTCAAGTAAATGGCAGCCTGTTTAATTTCCTCATAACTTTGTGGTAGTAACGGTGAATCGCCACCGGCCCCTTGATACCGTGATTCTAGGTTCCATTCGGTCTTGCCATGGCGTAGGAAAAATAGTTTCAAGTTAACTCCCTCTCTACTCATCGGTTTCTGAAAAGCGTTATGTTTATTATGACAGCTTTTCGGAGGGGTTACAAGCCGGAGCGTGGCGAACAAACCGCTTTCATTTTAAAAATCCAAAAAGACGTGCCTCCTTAAAGAAGACACGTCTCTCTCATAATTATACGTACTGTAACTGACGACTACGGCTGTAGGCAGCGTCAATAATGGCACTCCCTAAGCACTCTGCGCCATCGTAGAACACAACGGCCTGTCCGGGCGTAATTGCGCGAACGGGATCGTCGAATTCAACGGTGACTTTTTGGCCGTCATCTGACAAGTGAACGGTAACGCCCGTATCAACTTGACGGTAACGGAACTTAGCGGTGCAGTGGAAGTCTTGACCGCGGTCAATTGAGTTGACCCAGTGAATATCAGAAGCTTCCAAGTGCGTGGCGTAAAGGTGCTCGTTGTGATACCCCTTACCCACGTACAAGATGTTCTTCTTCAAATCCTTACCGATAACAAACCATGGCTCGTTATCCTCACCATCACCACCGATACCAAGTCCTCGACGCTGACCGATCGTGTAGTACATCAGGCCAGCATGCTCGCCCTTCACATCACCATCAACGGTCATCATCTTACCAGGCGTAGCTGGCAGGTACTGACCCAAGAAGTTCTTGAAGTTCTTCTCACCAATGAAGCAGATCCCAACGGAATCCTTCTTGTGAGCCGTTGCCAAGCCGGCTTCCTCAGCCAATTGACGAACTTCTGGCTTTGTAATGTCACCAATTGGGAACATGACGCGATCAAGTTGCTCAGTTGATAACTGACTCAAGAAGTAAGTCTGGTCCTTGTTGGTATCAACCGAACGCATCAAGTGCATGTGACCATCTGCATCCCGGTTCAACTGGGCGTAGTGTCCAGTGGCAATGTAATCCGCCCCAAGATCCAACGCATAGTCCAAGAACGCCTTGAACTTAATTTCTTTGTTACAGATCACATCAGGATTAGGTGTCCGGCCCTTCTTGTACTCGTCCAAAAAGTACGTGAAGACACGGTCCCAGTACTCCTTTTCAAAGTTGACAGAATAGTACGGAATGCCAATTTTGGCAGCTACCTTCGCCACATCCTTGTAATCTTCGGTCGCCGTGCAGACGCCGTTTTCGTCAGTATCGTCCCAGTTTTTCATGAACACACCAACGACATCGTACCCCTGCTGCTTTAACCGTAATGCGACAACCGACGAGTCAACCCCGCCGCTCATGCCGACAACGACACGCGTTTGGCTGTTGTCTTGCATTAAAAATCACCATCACTTCTGTTTAGATTCTGGAGAATCCACGAGTTGAAGGTCGTAAAAATCCAGTAATTATGAGTTTACACGTGGCGCTAACTTTTTGCAAGGATTGGACCTTATTCCGGTAGTGTATTGTGTTTGGTTACTGTCGTTTGTGTCCATCGTAAGTGTGCGGAGCGAGACGGGTTGAGAGCGGTGTGTAGGGGCACTTCGGTGAAAGCGCCCGGGCCTGGCGGTTTTATCGAAGTGCCCCTACATGCAGCTCTCAGTCTCGCGCAGCACCATTCGGCGCGGTGGCCAGAAAGCGCGTGGTTGGCAAGTTCCTACAATGTCAGGAACCCTAGAAATGACAGTTCAAGCGGCGCCGTATTTTGTAGCCTGAGAGCGCCAGTTTTCAT
>NZ_BBAD01000046.1 GCF_001311075.1 Secundilactobacillus similis DSM 23365 = JCM 2765 | reverse complement strand
TCAGTAAAAGTTGAACAGCAACGTAACAGTATTACGTCCATAGTCCGTTCAAGCGCATTAAGTCAACGTTCAGAACAGATTGATCTCTTACCCGCCATAATGATGAAACATCGACTGTTAATCAATTTTAGCGTTTGTCGACTCAACGTCAGTCGTTGTAATACAGTCGTAAGCCGTTCAGTTGAGCACTTGAGATGTTCTACAATAGTGCCGAATTGTGCCAACGTAAGATTTCGGTAAGCGGCTAGGTGGATGCTGTGTCGCGATGATTGGTGGTTGTTGGTGTTCTTCCGACAACCGCCAATCATCGGGGATAAATGTAAGACTCGCACGGGGTTTGGCGAGGCTTACATTTGAGGTCTGAGACCGCCCTTTGGCTCAGGCCGGCCCCATAGCAGAAACCTAGCCGCTTACCGGAATCGACAGTTTACGCAAAACACTGCACTTCACAATCTGAACAGAAGAATGCTTACGCTGGACACAAGCGTAAACAAAAAAGGGCGCCATTACTGGCAGACCTCATTTGAATTTAATATTAGTCACCAAACCGAACCTGTTTAGCTCGGTCACCGTCAAAGTTAATGGTCTGATAGTCCAGTTCACTGCCAACTTCTTCATCCGTGTACGTCAACAAAAAAACACACTTAAACCGGTCGGCTAACGCCTGCATCACCGGTAGCGGTGCCGTTTGCGCGGTTTTAAAATAAATGACGTGCTGCCGGGCATCATACCTGGTCATTAATGCACCCCACCGGGTTCCCCAGTGCAACATTTTCCAGTCAACCGCTGTCATCGCCCCGTACTGCATGATGTTTTCAGCATAACGCTGGCCCGCTTTAACTGCGGTTGCTTGGGAAAGGTCAACCCCAACGTGGGCGAGTTGCACAAGTGGCAGGTTTCGATAAATTTCAGTCAATTGTCGGTCAAGTTGCTGTAACGCCTCATCCGAATAGGCTAGGATCTCTCGAACCCGATCCTGATAATTTTGTGCTGCCGAAATGCCCTGTGATTTATACCGCTCACTTAGCTGTTTGGTTAGCGCCAATCGTTCGGCCTCCGGTAATGATCGGAGGTAAACCGCTAATGCCTGCATCGCCCGATTAGGCTCTTCGGTACTTAGATGGGTCGGCAATGGTACAATCTGGTTAAAATCTAACTCACCAGTACTCACGATCCACTGTTGTAGCGTCCGATATAGCCGATCATCCAGTTCTGAAAGTCGATTATAAATAAATTGTGCCATGTTGTGTTGGCCTCCTTATCCGTGCTCAATTGTTTGACAATTCATCTAACAGTTTCTTTAATTATACACTTTTGCATAATAGTATTGTAAGCAATTCACCAAAAATCCTGTTACTTGACGTTCCCCAACCAAACACCTAAGATACAGGCGACTTCAATTTTTCATGAAAGGTTGATGATCCACTTTGCCAACACAATCTTGGTTTAACCAATTACCAATTAAACCGATTCAAACCGTCACCCCGGTTAGCGGTGGCGATATCAACGAAGCTTACCGGGTAACAACGCCGACTGGTCCGTATTTTGTTCTCGTCCAACCTCATCAAACTGAAGCGTTTTACACGCACGAAATTGAGGGACTTCGATTACTTGGCCAAGCCGCCCTCGTTCCGGAAGTCATCGCATCAGGAACCTTAGACGATAACGCCTATCTAATCCTATCTTGGCTCACCACCGGTACTGGCAGTCAACGCGACCTTGGACACCTAGTGGCTCACGTTCACCAAATCCATGCGACTCAATTTGGTTTTGACCACGATGTCGTGGGTAAATTACCGAAGCATAACACTTGGCAAGCCAACTGGGGCAACTTTTACGTTCACCAGCGACTTGAACCGTTGGCGGAACGCGCTGCACAGCATGGTCTCTGGTCAGCGAATCGCCAAGGGCATTTTGACCAACTCTGTCACCTAATTCTGGATTTTTATCGCACTCATTCTGCAACCGCTAGTCTGTTGCACGGGGATTTATGGGCCGGAAACTACCTGTTCACTGCCGATGGCAAACCCGCTTTGATCGACCCCGATGTGTTGTACGGCGACCGTGAATTCGATCTCGCAATGACCACGATTTTCGGTGGTTTTGATGCCGATTTTTATGCGGGGTATCAAGAAGTTTACCCGCTAACTCCGGGTACCGAAGACCGGTTACCGTGGTATCAGCTTTACTACTTAATGGCACACCTGAACTTATTTGGCGAAAGTTACGGCGGTGCCGTTGACCGGATCCTAGCAGCTTATTAGTCGGCTAATAGTGCGTCACGTAGTCCAATGACATTGGTAACGCTGATTTCAGGTCTGCTGACCGTGCCATTGATCAACCGACCGGGATCAAATAACGCACCAGCGATCCCAGCCCGGTGCCCTGCTTCAACGTCTAAATTACGATCACCGATCATGATTGCCGTTGAGCGGTCAACTTGGTACTGCGTGATCAACGCCGTGAGCGACTCCGGATCAGGTTTTCGAGCATAGGCCTGTTCACTGGTCACAAACCCAGTGAACAGGTCTTTTAGGTCATCTTGGGCCAATAACGTTAACGCACTTTTATCACGATGGGTCAGTAAAAAGTGTTGCCCGCCCTGTGCCTGAATTGACCGTAATAGGGCCGGAATGCCGTCAAACGGCCGGGCATTTTCAATCATCGTGGCTTCGATTCGTCGATAGTCCTGTTCCAAGCGCGTTGCATCCACCCCGTACATCGAACTGAACTGTTGGACAGCCGTTCCCAACGAGTGCCGACGCATGACCTCGTAATACTCAACTTCATCCATCTCAATTTCTGAAACGTGCTGACGTTGGAGCGCCTGCATGAACGCGTCAACCATGATGGGATACGTATCAAATAACGTGCCATCAAAGTCCCAAAAATAAGTTTGATACCGCATCGTCATTCCTCCTGAACTACTTGTTGTCCGTATCAAAGATAATCGTCACGGGGCCATCGTTGACTAGGCTCACCTGCATATCAGCGCCAAATTCACCCGTTTCAACCGTTAACCCAGCATCGCGCAATTGGGCGTTGAACTGCTCGTAAATGGCGTTAGCGTGTTCTGGATTACCCGCCTTGGTAAAACTTGGGCGGTTACCTTTTCGCGTATCAGCATACAGCGTAAATTGAGAGACTGAGAGAATGCTACCGCCAATATCTTGGATCGACAGGTTCATCTTCCCCTGCTCATCTGAAAAGATCCGGAGCTTACTAATTTTGTGCACGAGGTAAGCAACTTCTTCATCGCCGTCCGTATCTTCAGCCCCAACTAACAGTAAGTACCCTTGCTTGATTTGACCGACTACTTGTTCTTCGATGGCAACCTGTGCCGATGTGACTCGCTGTAAAACAACTCGCATAACGATATGCCTCCACTAATTTCATTTATGTACGTTAAAACGACTGTGCCAAATTGGCAGCAGCCGTTTTTTGATTCAATTGGTTTTATCTAAATGGCCGCTTCACAACGTAGACATCCTGAACGTTCTTCAGGTTATCCATGATGCGTTGCAACTGGGTCGCGTTACGAACCCCTAACGAAATCGAGATGGTCACCATCTTATTGTGGTCAACTCGTCCGTTAACCAGGTTCAACTGCTTGGTCGTGTTGTTCACGATTTTCAGTACCTCGTTCAACAGCCCGTTTCGGTTGTACCCTTGAACTTCCAGATCCGCATTATACAACGAAGTGGTTTCCTCAGGGTTTTCCCAGTAAACGTCGATTAAGCGTTCGCCGTTAGCTTCCGCCTGAGCAACGTTTGGACAAGCCTTGCGGTGAACCGAAACGCCCCGACCTTTGGTAATATAACCGACGATTGGGTCACCTGGAACTGGTGCGCAACAGTGACTTAACCGCACCAACAAGTTGTCAACGCCCTCAATGATCACCCTTCAGAAGCTTTGAGTTTCCGTTTCCGTTGGGTATCTGATTCATTTTCACTGTTGGTGATTGATTGATGCTCTTCCAGCAGTTCGCGTTCTTCTTGCCGTTGTCGCAGTTCTTCTTGTTCATGACGCACATCTTCGGTTAACCGGTTAGCGACCCCAACTGGTTGCAGGTCACCAAAACCAACCGCCGCAAATAAGTCATCAATGTGCTGGTAATGCAGCTTATCAACCACTTTTTGCAGTTGGTCCTTCGTCATCAGTGCTTTAGGATCGTACTTAAACTCGCGCAGTTGCCGTTCAATGATGCTCCGGCCAAGGTCAACGTTCTTCTCCCGGTCCTTTAACCGGAAGAACTGTTTGATCTTGTTTCGTGCCCGCCGCGTAGAGACTAGTTTTAACCAGTCACGGTTAGGACCCGCCGAGTTCGAAGAGGTCTTAATGTCCACGATGTCGCCGTTCTTGATTTCGTAATCAAGGGGCACGATTTTACCGTTGATCGTCGCACCAGTGGTATGGTTCCCAACTTCAGTGTGAATCGAGTAGGCCATATCCAGCGGACCAGCGCCCTTTGGCAAATCTAACACGTCTCCCTTTGGCGTAAAGGCGTAGACGTGGTCGCCAAACAGTTCGCCTTTGACACTGTCCATGAAATCGGACGCGTCATCGGTGTCTTCTTGCAATTCAATGATTTGCTTAAACCAGTTGAGTTTGTTGCCAGTGTTGGTGGTTTCGACTTTATCCGTCTTACCTTCCTTGTAAGCCCAGTGCGCCGCAACCCCAAATTCAGCGACCCGGTGCATTTCAGCCGTCCGAATCTGAACTTCTAGCGGGCGCCTTCAGGACCGATCACCGTAGTATGCAGTGATTGGTACATGTTGGGTTTTGGCATTGCAATGTAGTCCTTGAACCGACCTGGCATTGGCTTCCATTGCGTATGGATCGCACCTAACACCGCATAACAGTCCTTAATGTTATCCACGATCACCCGAATAGCTAGTAGGTCGTAGATTTGACTAAATTGCTTGTGTTGGTCTCGCATTTTGCGGTAAATCGAGTAAATATGCTTTGGTCGCCCGTAAATTTCAGGTCAATGTTTAAGTCGCTAATAGCGGTCTTGATATCACCGATTGCTTCTGCAATGTAGGCTTCTCGTTGATCACGCCGTGAGTTCATTAAGTGCACGATCCGGTAGTACTGTTGTGGGTTCAGATAACGTAACGACACGTCTTCTAGTTCCCACTTAATCGTACTGATCCCTAACCGGTCAGCTAACGGCGCGTAAATTTCCAACGTTTCGTTTGCAATCCGGCGTTGTTTATCCGGCCGCAAATGCTGTAAGGTCCGCATATTGTGCAACCGGTCAGCCAGTTTAACGATCATCACCCGAATATCCTTGGACATTGCCAACAAGAGCTTCCGGTGGTTTTCAGCCAACCGTTGTTTATTTGACTTATACTTAATTTTCCCTAACTTCGTCACGCCATCAACGATCATGGCGATGTCTGGGCCAAATAGTTCTCGAACATCATCTAATGTAACGCCAGTATCTTCCACGATATCGTGCAAGAAACCAGAAGCCACAGTTGTTGGATCCATTTTTAAATTCGCTAAAATACCAGCTACTTGAATCGGGTGCATGATGTATGCTTCGCCCGATTGCCGGCGTTGATCACGATGCGCAATTGATGCAAACCGGTACGCCCGCTCCACGATCGCCACGTGATCCTTATTCATATATGACGAAACGGCGTCGATCACGCCTTCTGCCGTCCACGTTTGATCCCTTGACATTTGATCACATCCCCCTTAATACCGATTCGGTTACCGGGTCAGCCCGTAGGCTAAGTAGCTAATACACAGGTAACTGATCGCAAAATAAATGGCATACGCTGGGCCTGATACCCAGATACCAACCGCAAAGATCACGGGTAAAACCAAAATCAACCAACCCGCTTCACCACGGTGCTTCACCAAGTACCCGATCACCCCGGCTAACACCGAGTTGACCAAGCCAAAGATCACGCCTGAATGCCAGACCGGATCAATGGTGACCTGCTGAAGTAAAATCGGCACGAACAACCCCATCACTAAGCCAACTGCCCAGTAAGGCCAGCCGAACCGTTTTAAAATTGCCACGACAACCACCACTTTCTTGTTGAAAATACATGGGTACTATTTTAGCATTTTTAGAGCGCGAGGAGAAGCGCTTAAGGGGTGGCGTGTAAGGTAAGTCAGACAAAAGCCCTGAACTTCGGGCTTTTGTCTGACTTACCTTACACATAACCCCTTGCTTCTCCTCGCGCGTTTCGGCGTGGTAACAGTAAAAAGGTTATAAAATACCAACTTCATAGTCATCAGACCCCGGAATAATTAATCCTCAATTAAGCCGAAAACAACGTTGCCTCAATCCTCGTCGCCAAAACTACTCTGTACAGCATCTGCCCACAAACTTCCACAATCAATTCGGCTGAATGAATCAAGACAATTCCAACAACGTCGACACCGCCGCCAAAAAATACAACGGTGCCGTCTCCGTCCGTAAAATCCGTGGTCCCAAGCCCGCGACCGTTGCCGACCGTTCAGTCAACAGCGTCATTTCAGCGGGCGAGATCCCACCTTCCGGCCCAAACACAGCTGTCAAGCGATCACCCGGCTGTGTCCGATTCATCAATTGAACTAAATTAGCCTGCTCGCCCTGCTTAGCCGCCTCTTCGTAAGCCACAACTAAGTGATCCGTCTCAACTTCGGCCACTGCCTGCTTCAACGTATTGAAGAACCGAACTGTGGGCACGTGCGTCCGGTGTGACTGTTCACTGGCACCTTGCGCAATTTTTTGGAGTCGCGCCAACTTCTTAGCAACTTTATTTGGCTGCCACTTCGCCACCGACCAATCAGCACCGAAAAACGCAATGTCAAAGGCGCCCATTTCGGTTGCTTTTTGAACGATCCATTCCGCCTTATCCTGCTTAGGTAGGCCAGACAAAATCGTAACGTGAACGGGTAATTCGACGTTAACCGCCAGTTCTTCAATCACTTGAACCCGTTCATCAGCTAGTAGTTCGCCCAAAAACACGTGCTCAGTAGCATCCACAAACTCCGCTTGAGCGCCCGGTTCAGCACGTAGCACCTGAAGCCAATGCTTTGATACCGTAGCGTCCAGCGCAAAAGCGGTGCCGACAGTTAACTGATTTTCAACAAAGTACCGTTGCATTAATCGTCTTCCCCCGGTTTCTGCGCGATAACCCCATACCAGTCACCCATTGTGAGCGTCTGGAGGATTTTAAACCCAGCAGCCTTTTGTGCCGCAATAATTTCAGGTGCTTTTTCCTTAATGATGCCCGAAGTCAGGAAATAACCATGAACCGGTAACAAGGCCCAAGCTTGCGGAATCAGTGGATGATCACCTCTGCCAAGATGTTGGCAACAATCACATCGGCCCCCTCTGTAATCCCGTTTAATAGGTTGTTTGGTGCAACTTGAACATCAGCTGCAATTGGGTTTAAATCAAGATTCTTCTTAGCAGAATCGACTGCCACTTGATCTAAATCGTACGCCCGAATCGTGTCAACGCCAAGTTGCTTGGCGGCGATACTAAGCACCCCAGAACCAGTCCCAACATCAATCATGCTTTCGCCACCACGAATAACCGTTTCTAGCGCTTGTAAGCACAGCTTAGTCGTTGGGTGCGTCCCCGTGCCAAAGGCCTGACCGGGATCTAACCGCAAGATGCGTTCATCCGCTGATTGGGGTTGATAATCCTCCCAACTTGGCACGACCGTCAAAAAGCGAGTTACTTGAACCGGATGGTAGTATTTTTGCCATGCAGTTGACCAGTCGGTATCATCAACAGCCGCCGTTGTCACCTTAGCGGGTCCCGCATCCAAGCCGAACTTGCTTAGTCCAGCCACCGCCTGCTGAATTGCTGGCA
Source organism: Secundilactobacillus similis DSM 23365 = JCM 2765 (assembly GCF_001311075.1). Classification (GTDB taxonomy): domain Bacteria; phylum Bacillota; class Bacilli; order Lactobacillales; family Lactobacillaceae; genus Secundilactobacillus; species Secundilactobacillus similis. Next base: position 17,360 of record NZ_BBAD01000046.1, on the reverse strand, counting down.
CGATTTCAGGCACGAACACCGTTGCCGGGAAGTACGCCGTAATCGTTGCGCCACTTTCAACGTGGGGAATTTCATCCACATTGACGATTTCACCCATCTGTGACCAATCCATGTTTTGTAGTTTTTCAAAATCCTTTTCGTCGTCGATCTGTACCCCTGAAGCACCGTGCTCCATCAAAATATTGGTCACGGCTTCAACCGCCTCTGACGTGGTTTGTACGGCTAGTTCTGTCCAGTCCATCATGTGCCTCCTAAAATTAAGTCATCTTACAAAAAAACACACCCTACTTGGATGCGTTCTTGTCATCAGCTTCCTGTTGTTCGCGCTGAGGCAGCCGCGATTCCAGGTAGTCTAATAATTCACTTTCAGTCCGGAAAATCCGTGGATGTTTCTGCTTGTGGAGTCGTAAATCGATTTCATTGATTCGTTGTCGACCAGTCCAGGTGTGACTGTAGCGAATGATTACCCGATTATTTAACGCCTCCCGACCAAACTTAAAGACATACACACTTTCCGGCGTCATTAGCGGTCGGATGTACGACTTTTCATAAGAATAGTTCCGGCTCTTTAAATATTGTTTTGTTCGACTTAGCACGGTAACCACCTCCCAACACTTGTCATTTTGGTCCCGTCTATCTATACCCTCTATCATAACATATTCATGACAAAATCAGTACAAAAAGACACCATCGTCGCTATTAAAAACATTATGTTACCGGACTTTTCGCCCCTTGTCAATTGTTTGACGACAATTTTTCTCATTATTTTTTCATGCAATCGTTAATTTTAAGTGATCAGCCCAACAGTAAGCCAAATTTCACGACTTTTCGTCATCAATTGTCGCCAAATTTAACCAAACGGCGTATGCTGGATTTAGACAACGGTTTCAGGGCTTGAAACCGTCAATTTGCTTCGGAGGACGACCAATGATCAAACCTGTAAAACACCTAGCCGGCTTTGACTGGGTTGAAACTTACTCACTAACCGAAAAAGAACAACAAACCTTGATGGACGATTACGGTATCACCGATGATATCATCACCTACGTTACCGATAAAGATGAAACGGCCAACTACGTTCACGATCCCGCTAATAATCAGCAACTGATGGTTGTTTTGGTCCCGTATAAGCTTCAAAATACGCAGGCCAACCGCTACATCACCCGACCAGTCGGCTTTTTGATTCACCGGGGGTTGCTGTTCACCTTTAATGAAAGTAACCTCAACTTTGTTAGCAATGCCTTTTATCAAACCAGTCAGGACCCAGAAACAACGTCAACCACTACGTTTGTGTTGGAATCACTGTTTGCGCTGATTGATAGTTACATCCCAATCCTTAAGCAGGTCACTAAGCAACGTAACCAACTGGACAAGATGTTGAGTCGCAACGCCAAAAACAACAATTTGGTAACCCTCTCCTATCTTGGCCAAACGCTGACCTTCTTTTATAGTGCGATCAAATCCAATAACGAACTCTTTTTGCGGATTCCCAGAACGTACCTTGGCGTGAACGCTCCAGCTACGAACGCGACCTGTTAGAAGACGTGACCATTGAAAACGACCAGGTCGAACACATGATTGAAAACGAATCGCAAGTGGTAGACCGCATTACCGAAACCTTTAATGGGATCATTAATAACAATCTAAACGATACGATGAAGTTTCTGACGATTTGGTCACTCACCATGGCGGTGCCGACCATCGTCACCGGATTTTTTGGCATGAACGTACCCTTGCCACTTGAAAAATTCCACGATGCTTGGCTAATTGTGGTCGCCGTTTCACTGGCCTTGATTGTCTGGTTACTGTTGACAATTAAGTTCCATAAAAAGCTCTAAGCATTTTTACCACTCACAACGAGAATTAGACCATTCCATGCCCTATTTTTCACAAAGATGCGGTATACTTAAGGTATCATTAAAAAGGAGTGTGGCAGTCTATGGCAAAACAAGTAACGCTTAAAGAACTTGCAACTCAATTTTCAACAGAGACTCCGGTAATGACCCTTAACTTAAGCTTGGATCGGTTAAAGTATCAACGTGACGAGCAATTGAAGTTAAAGAACGCCCTGCAGACCCTGAATCAGGCAAAGCAGGACTACCCCGACGCAGATCCCGCAGCTATCGAAACGCAGGTCAATGCGTTATTGGATGCGGCGCTACCGTACCACGGCATCAGCATTTTCGCCCCGTTAGCCGGTGACGAAATTAGCTATCTGCCAAGAAACAGTGTTCAGACCGTTCAAAGCAGTATCATTAACGGTCCCGACTTTCTCTCAATCTTAAAGGAACAGGCTAATCCCAGTTACACCTTGCTACAGCTGAGTCAAACCAGTTGTGCGGTTTATGCCCTTGCTGATCAACATCTCACGAAGTTAACCCTCAAAGATTTTCCAAGTGAGTTGACCGATGCGTTAGGCACTGACCTTCGTGGCGGTGACTTGAACTTCAGTACCAGCGCTGGTCAGACTCAGTATCACGGACACAACGATACCAGTCACGAAAAAGCCGTTGACCAAGAACGTTACTATCACGCGATCGTCAGTTATCTTGATGACAGTACTGAAATTGGCGACCAACCAATTATCTTAACCGGCTTACCTAACAACTTAGCGGCCTTCCGTCAAGCTGCTGGCAGCCAACTCAACCTCGCCTCAATTGAAATTCCGCGTGCGTTGAGCGAAAAAGCCACCGCTAATTTCGAACAGACGTTGTTGACTGAGATTGCTGATCAAGAAAAAGCCCAGTTATTTGCGACCGTCAACAAATTAGCCCAAGGCAAGACGGTAACTGAAATCGATCAGGTTAACCAGGCGCTCACTGAAAAAAAGGTCACTCATTTAATCGTCAATTTGGCCAACGGTGATGCTGACCACCCTGATCAGTGGTATCACGACCTCAACCAAGTCTTACAAACGGCACTTCAACAAAGTTGCCAAATCATCGTCATCCGTGACGAAGGTACCGAACTGGCAACCTTAACGGCTGTAACACGCTACTGATTTTGTAAGCGCTCTAACTATTTTTTGATGTAAGGACTGAAACAATGGACCGTCAAGAACTCTTTCAAGAATTTCAACACGCTATTTCAATTGCGAGTGAGAAAAAGGGCAATCAATTAAACGACGCCCTCGCCAACACCGTGAAGCAGTTGAAGGCCACCTCGTTGGATGATGATACGATTACTGCAATCGTGACCTCGTTTAGTGAGATGTTGAAGGTAAACAATGCTTATCTGAATCAGGTGATCTACGAAGCCTTTAACTTGGTTCTCAAAACCGATGATGCGGATCACCCTGCAGAATAGGTTTAATTCATTTAAATCGTAAAAATGTCCCGCCAACAAGTTGGAATTTAAACACTTGTTAGCGGGACGTTTTCGTTCACTAGTAACTAAGTTAACTAAAATCGTTCACCATCTAAAATCAGGCACCTCATAACTTCCAATCGAAGTTACGAGGCGCCTGATTGATAAATCTGAAACCTAACAATTATGGATTCACGTTTAACCGATCCATGATGTCAGCAGTGTCTTTTTTCGTCTCCAATAACTTTTAAACCAACACCAATTTAGCGGCCGCATCGTTGACCGTTGCTAATGGACCAACCAGCTTGAAACTGGTCACACATGACTAATCACGCGCTGCAATCAACCGGCCGCTAACTTCACCCTTTTCAAGGCTCACAAGGCCTTCTGGAATATGGTCAAAGTCCGTTAAGGTCAACTCTGGCGCCAATTTACCGGTTTCAAAATACCGATAAACATCCGCAATATCCTCAGGGGTTCCACCGCTATTACCAACCAACGTAATGTTTCTGAAGATCAAATCACCCGTATCGATAGTGCTGTGCAGAATTCCCATGCCAACCAAAACAACGGTTCCGCCAGCTTTAACCGCGTGGATGGCGTCATTAGTTGTCGTATCAAAACCGGCAAAGTCGATAATCAGCTCTAGGTCATCCGCTTTCATATCCGCGATTTCGGCATGCACATGCTGGACGCCTACGCTCTTAGCCCATTCACGGGCTGACGCTTTGGTATCGGCAACGGAAACTTCACAACCTGCAATCACTGCCATGTTGGCCGCAAATTGCCCTAAGCCACCGGCACCGATAATCCCGACTTTCATGCCTTTTTTTGCACCGCCGACAACGAATAGTGGATGATACGATGACATCCCAGCATCGGTTGCTGCAGCGCCTTGAATATAGGACACCGAGTCTGGAAGTGGCACTAGTTGCACTTCAGGCACCGCTACTTGATCCGAATAACCACCGTCACGAAAGGCCCCAATCGTTTGACCGGTTTCGGGGTTTTGTGGTGAAACACCCACCCGGTCGCCAACGTGATACGCCGTCACATTTTGCCCAACCTTAGTGATAATTCCAGCAACTTCATGGCCTAAAATCACTGGCGCATTGACCATTGGTGCCCAACTTGGATCATGCAGGATGCCAACATCCGTATGACAAAGTCCCGCAGCCTTAACTGCTAAAATAACTTCATCCGGTGCTGGTTCTGGGTTTACCTGTTCAACCAACGTTAACGGTGCATCAGTTTCTGTAAATTGCCAACCTTTCATGACGATTCCTCCTTAGATCATGTCAATTAAAAATGCCAATGATTAACTTTGTGATAAATGGTTTATTATCAATTATTTTAGTAACCAGATTTGGCAATCTGAACATCTCAGCCATATTTACTGGTAAATCAATGATTTGATTATTATCTCAACTTGATTTACTTGCTGTAATGATGAATAATTAAGTCAAAACGTTTACCAAAAGTTAATTTATTCACATTCTTTACTCGAGTAAAGAATACCACTTTAGTAATGTAAGCGCAATCATTTTTTGTTTTGTGAAAGGTATGCTAAACTAACGCTAATACATACGATGACTTGATTAATCAACTTTAGGAGCGCTCAGCGATGGATACGAAACAGCAAATTTTAAATACCGCCTATACCTTATTTCAACAAAAATCCTACGAAAATGTGAGCGTTACGGATATCTGCGATGCCTGTCACCTCACCAAACCCGCATTTTATTACCATTTCTCATCAAAAGGTGAATTGCTGATCCACTACTATGAACACGCGGTGGATCAAATTATCAACGAACAACCTGAACACATTGATAACTACTGGCAGCAACTCGTTGCGTCATTCACGGCACTGATGTCGGCAAGCACCGCTATTGGTGTTGACTTAACCAGCCAGTTATTTATTACCAACCTTGGCAATAATCAAGGGACATTTGATTTTGATGACCGTTTTAAGCAAGTTTGTGTGTCATTAATTACAGCTGCTCAAAAAGCGCACCAAATTCGCAATCAAAGCGCGCCACTTCAACTCTTTATCGCAGCCTCAATGATGTTTACCGGGTATAACGTCTACTGGGCGATTCGAAACGGCGATTTTGATCGACCAACTAATTTTGTCGCCTCTTTAGAAACGGTCTTTGATATTCCGCAAGCAAATCGAGTCAGTATAAACGATATGCTGTCGATCAGCTAAGGTTGACTGCCATCAACTGATCACGTGAATACGCATTAAAAAAATCTAATCACGTCCTCCCTTTCCCGCTCTTGCGAACTTCCCCCACCTTTGTTATGCTCATAACAGCTAAACTGGCTACCAAAGAGGAGGTTTGCCTTAACATATGAGAATCGCAGTTGTTACCGATTCAGCAAGTTATTTAGACCCACAAGACGTTGCCGATTATCACATTCACGTTGTACCAATCACCGTGATTTTTGACCGCCAACCGTATTTAGACAATGTTGACATTACGACCGCCGAATTTTACCGGCGCTTAAAAACCGAAAAAGCATTACCGACCACCACTCAGGTCACGTTAGGCCAGATGCAGACGATGTATGACCAATTGGCTGACGAAGGCTACGATGCCGTCATCAGCATCCATTTATCATCCGGTATCACCAGTTTCTACGATAACCTCCCCACTTACCTGCCCAACGTGACCAACATTAAGGTGTACCCCTTTGATTCGAGAATTGCGTCAGCGGGAGAAGCCAACTTAGTGCTATTAGCTGCCAAATTAGTGGCACAAGGCATGGCCCCCGATGAGATTATCGAACAGCTCACCCACTTTCGAGATACGATCGACGCCTACTTCGTGGTAGACGATCTTTCTCATTTAGTTCGAACGGGACGGTTATCAAATGCTTCCAGTTTAGTCGGCGGCCTCCTTCGCATCAAACCAATTCTTACCTTCAACTATCAAGCCGAAATCGTCGCAATCGAAAAGGAGCGCACGATGCGCCGCGCCTATCAAGCGATTAAACGTAAATTCCAACAGGCGGTGAACACAACCAATTATCCACTTCGATTAACGATCATTGATGCCGATAATGCGGAGTTACAGGCCGCCTGGTCCAAGGACCTGCAAGCTGAATTTCCGGATATCACCATTGATCATAGCGAAATTGGTCCGGTCATTGGCGTTCATGTTGGCGCTGGCACCATGGCGTTGTTGTGGGATTACGATTGGGAAAAGTGGCCCCTAGATAACTAGGAATTGACGAAAAAGGATGATCAATTTGCATTTCTACAGCATGGGTGGTACTCACGGCGATACATCGTTTATGACCCGCCAAAAGTTCGTGACGACGCTTCGGCAAGAGTTGAAGCAACCGAAACTAGAGTTGACTCAGTTCCCCACACCTAAAAATCAAGCCGAGTATCAACAACTTGTCACATTTGTTCAGCAACAGGTGTTACCTCGGTTATCAGATCAATAACCAAAAAACTTTCACCGGCACATTGCTGGTGAAAGTTTTTGTTTTTTAAATCAATGTTTTAATTTTCACGACGTTTTTTAACGTCCAATCCCAGCCAACCCGCAATGGTCAACAGGACAACCCCTAACACTGATGCCGCAATCGTTTCATGCTCACTAGTTTGTGGCAACGTTGTATCTGATGTCGTTGCCAGATTACCAGTTGCATCATTGCTAGAAACACCCGAAACGGTTGCGTGATGAGTCGTCATCGGTGTTGAGACCGATGCCACGCCCCGACCATTGGTGACTAACTCGGCACGAGTCGCTTTACCTGTGCTTTTGGTACCATCAGTTTCGATTGACACAGTATCATTATCTTTCCCGGTACTCGTGGTCGACGTTCTCGTCTTAGCTGGCTTAGTTGTGGTTGTTGGTAAAACCGTATCACTATCCGTATTGGTCTTCTTTCCAGTTGGCAAGGTGGTACTGGTTGCATCAACCTGAGTCCGATTTGCGACTGGTGAATCATCGACGATTCCAGTTTGCTGCCCTGAATTTGAATCAGTTGGCGTCGTTGGGTCAGTCGTTTTGGCAAGCAACGTATACAGGTAGGCAATTTGAAGTGCTGTTCCTGGTTGGCCGTAGCCCGTTAATTGACCATTTGCCAAAATGAGATCAACGTTGGCCTTTGATACATTGTTAATTGTTTGATTAGCATCCGGGTTCGTTAAATCACTCATAGTGATATTAGCGGTGCCATCCGCGTTGTAGGTAATCTGATAAGTATGTTGTTGCGTACCAGCCGTTGTCGTAATGGTAATGCCGTTCAATTGATAATCGTTATCGGTTGTCGTTAGCTTATCCGGCATCACATCAGCAAGGGAGTATTTTCCCTTATCGCTGACCGTCACTTGATTCAAATTATCCTTCAGTTGATTCTGGGCACTCTGTGGCAGTTCATTACCAGCAGTGTCCGTAATCGTACTCGTGACCTTGGTTGCAGTCGTCAACGATGTGTCAGCATGTTGCTGAGTACCACTGGTTGCAGTTGAACTGGTTTGTGACTCAGATGATCCGGTCGCGCTACTTTCGCTAGACGCCGTTGTTGGTGCGGCACTAGTTTGGCTGGTCGCCGAGCTACTATCACTGCTTGTGCTGGCAGCAGCCGTTGTTGTCGACGTCTGGTTGGCCGCCGTCTTCCCCGCAGTTTGCGAGGCGGCCGGTTGACTACTTGTCGTATCAGCAGCTGAACTCGCTGTCCCGTCTGCTGATGCACCAGTTGCCCCCGTGACAACTAATCCACCAAGTACCAACGTCGAAACCAATAACCGCCGAACGACTTTACTATTCTTTTCCATGTAAGTTCCTCCAAATAAAAATTGTTGCTCCCCGTGTGTACAACTTCAAATGTAACGAAGTTAATTTGAAAAGTCAATCACTGCACGAGTAATCTGACATCATCCTAATTAACCAGTTTTATTAGCTAATTCATATTTCATCGGTTAAAAGACACTTCGAACACTGATTCAGACTCAAACTTATTCTAAAAAAATAGTCAGCTAATATTGTGTTCGACTGAGGAATCTCCTAAAATAGTTATTGGTTGGCACTTTGTTTGAGCTTGTGCATCTGTTAAGCTTCGCAAACCACGATCAGGTCTATATACAATACTGGATATTACATGGTTTAATTGCATCAAATCATTGCTTACACGTCAACCACCAATTATTTGGGGAAAGGAGCGCGGTCCAAAATTCTGACGACCTAAAAAGCTGACTAATTGAGGGGAAATAAGTCTTATGTCGACATTTTTAGCACTTCTGGCCATCATTTGCCTAATTGCCGGAATCGGTGCAACGGGCTGGTGGTTACTCACTAAGCTTCAACAGCAACCAAAGCACGTACGCGGTATGCGGCTCGGTTCACTGACTGCCATTTTATGGGTTTTGACCGTTCTATTATTTATCGGTAGCGGTACAACCAATCATCATACTGCTTCAAACGCCCAAACTGCCGAATCAACAACGGTTAAACGGCATAGTAAACCCGCTGCATCACCTTCGTCATCAAAGCCGGTGACGCACCACAAAACCGTTGCGACGACCACGACAACTCATCATCAATCGGTGTCACGATCATCAACTGATACGCAACAGCGGCACGCAAGTATTTTGGCTAAACTAGTTAGCTATACCAACAGTGAATCTGCCGGGCCAACTAGCAACTATTATTGGACGAACGGTAAGGCGCACTTAACTGGGTTTAGCAATTATCATGCCGGTGATTATCATTTTACCGCTGATAGTCAGGGCCGTACCGGAACCGCCCGTGCGTTGTTGACCTACTCGGAGTTTCAATCATCTCAGGGGTCACGCCAAGGTGATCCATTAGAACCGCCTGCTTGGCCAGCGTCAAATCCACGTGTGGCGATTAATTACAGTTTGACTGGTCGGACCTACCATGGCTATTTGTACAATCGAAGTCATTCGATCAGTGACAGCTTATTAGGCAGCAAGTCTTACACTTCTGAATACAACTTCACTACTGGCACTCGGCCACAAAACGTTGGTGCTAACCAATCTGGTGGTATGCGCTATGCGGAAGAAACTGCGGAAGATTACTGGGATGCTCATCCAAATACCACAAACACGATTGCCTACGAAACCACCCCACTTTATCAGGGTAGCGAACAGATTCCGCGTGGTTCGATCGTTGATATCAAGTCTTCAGACGGCGCAGTGAACACCGAAATTGTGGTCATTAACGACGTTGAGGGCATTAAGATCAGTTATAACACCGGTAGTAGTAACGCCAAACCGATTACGAGTACCACAACGACGACTCAAAGTCATCATTCAACTGCATCCAGCTACAGTCATCCGGCAACGACTCACTCGACACATAGCACGACCGCAACGACACAACAGTCTGCTGGTGCAACAACCGAAGCCAATGGCACGTCGCCGCAGCTGGCATGGTCTACGTTTCTGACAGTAACAAGTACTATTCGCGGGTCACTAACCCCGGTAACTATCAGTACGAGTCGCAATCCCAAGCTACCGCAAGCGGCGCAACGCAGGCTAGTCGTGGTAATCAGTACGCGCGGCCATAATAACAATCTAAACTTAATCTAAGGAGCATCGCTATCTTGAAAATCAAATCAGCTTTAATGGTCGGCCTCGCCGCCCTTTCATTCGCAGGCACCATCGAAACCATTCCCGCCGTTCACACTGACGCAGCTGCGCGGGTGTGGATCGCACCAAATTATGGGAAACGGTATCATTTTAACCGAAACTGTCGTGGCTTGTACCGGGCTAAAAATCATGTCCGGCACGTAACGTTGCATTATGCTAAGGCGCATCATTATACGCATTGTCGGATTAGTGGGGATCGGTATTAATTCAACAATTATGCAGGAGACTTTATTTTGAAATTAAAAAATCATTTCATTATTAGTATTATCGTTCTACTTCTCAGCATTTCTTTCGTCGCTTCCCCACTAACTGTAAGTGCGAACTCATACAATAAAGCATACGTAACTAAAAACATAACAGTGTATCGTTTTATCGCTGGTAACTGTTTTGCAAACTCTCGATTAGGTAATAGTTTACGACTTAATAAATGGAAAACTATCACAATTAAACCGTTCTACCATATGGGAAAAGATGGTTATTTTTTACACGTTGCTGGTCACGGTACAACCATCTATTATGCTAGAACTAATAGCACTCATTGGTTTAAAGTGGGGGCGCTTAGCTTGAATTCAGCAACCCCTCAAGCTTTTAAAACGGTGTCTGACAACAGTTTTGATTTTAACAAGTACGTTCCAGGATTTTTAACTGCCGGCAATGTAGCAACAGTTTACACAACCGTAAATGATGCCGCAACTCAAACTGGGAAAACTTACACTCTCAAAAATATTTATAAAAAAATGCTTGTTCAACGTAATAATGGTGGTAAGTGGAATACCTTAAAAATTAACTACGATGGAAAAATTCTCTATTACGTAAATTCGGATGGTGTAATTCGCCCCTACAATACCTATCGTGATGCAGACCCATTTGATTCAACTATTGATTCTCCATATTCACCAAATTCATATTCAAAAATTTATATGAAAAATGGAAATCATATTTATAATGGAACTCATTGGGATAAAGTTGTTACGTATGGAAATGGTGGTAACAGTGTTTTTGTTACGCAAAGCTACATTTGTAAAAACGGACATTGGTTTAAAACCAAGTAACTAACCAGAAAATAATATCATTATATTTATCATATTTTAGGAGACATTAAAATGAAATTGAAAAGCATCTTCCTCTTAGTATCCACGATACTATCATTAGGAATTGGTTTAACAGCTACTCGCACTACAGTACACGCAAGCCGTTATATTAGCGGCATTCAACTATCGTCCAATTCACACTATCTTGTGAAAGCAACAAAAACTGTTCCGGTTTTGAGATATACTACCGGCACTTGTATGGCCTATAATCGAAGCCACTCGTATAAATACCTACACAAAGGTTCAATCGTGTACACATCAAGATCTTTTATGAGTCCTTGGGGTTGGGTCATTAAATCTAGTAATGTTTATCAACCAACTAGTCGTACATTCTATCTCATTGCCCGTGGAAACGGTAAATGGTATACTCGTCTTCGTTAATTCATGTGCAAATCTAGTAATAACTCAAAAATCGATTGATTATTATTACTCAATATAAAAATAAAAAGCGATTTCCAGTATTTAACTGGAAGTCGCTTTTATTAATCATGATTAAATACATACTATCTCTGAATCCCCAATGAATTAAGCTGCTTTGGCGTCGCAGTATAAGAAAAATCATGTTGCGTTCGAACCTTGCTGTATGCCGTAACGTATGATTGTCGTATATACGTTCCGAGTACTCGATATTTTTTATGATGATATGTTGCTCGATAATCCCAAAATGCCAAACCATCTACATACCCACCAACTGATTGGGCGTTACTATCAACCATCTGCCACCAATAACGTGAATTAGAAAAAGCCGTTGTTTTCTTGACACTCAAGCGTTTATAACTGTGCCGATATTTGGCACTACTCGACAGCATCACATGTTTGGCACTAATTCTATGCCCCTTACTGTTCACCGTCCAATAGTTAACTGCATGCGCCGTCACTTGCATCGTCGTGTAACTTTTCTTACTTAGTGGCGCATACCAAATGCCCCGAATTGATTTTGGCGTCGTATTCGTTGACGCAGCTTCGGCATTTGACTGACTACTAATTAAACCTAAGCCTAATCCGATAGCCATCACACCCAACACTTGTCCTACTTTTCTCATATCGCTCTCCTGAAGTAATTTTTAAATATAGTTCATTGATCAGACTAAAAATCTGGATAATACAGCACACCGCTAAAGTGATGCGTCCCCAAATTTCGGGCAACTTTTCTAGTCGCATAATAATGGCCACTCGTCCATAATGACGCTCCACCACCGATGCTTAATGTCCGAATTCGGTAACCACGATAATGACGAATCTTGACGCCATAAAAATCGCCATCGCCAGCACCTTGGTTCCAACCGTACAAATTAACCCAATGCATCTTATGTGCATACAGCAGGGTCGCAAACATCCATGATGGGTGATGACTCACATGAGTTGCGTTAAGGTTCCGCACGTGAATCTTGGTAGTGTACTGATGCCAGCTACCATCGTAATAATCGGTCGTTCGCATGTGCTTATACCCAAAAGTTATCCGACTATAATGACCATCCTCGTAATGATACCAAGTTCGCCGTAATGCGGTCGGAAAATAGCGCAGCGACGTTTTGGCTTGAGCAGTCGTGCCAGTAGCAGCAATCATTGCACCACCGCCAATTAATAAACCCATCAAAAATAATAGCATCTTAAATCTCTTAATCATCCTAATGCCCCCTTGATTTCAGTATAGCATTAGTTAAATTTAATTATTATATGATTATTTCAAGGATGATGAACCGTTAATGATTGAACCAGTCATACCAAAAACAGGATTGAACTGTTTAAACACATCAGCATTTCAATCCTGTTTTATTTAAGTAGTTAACTTTCAACGCCAAATTAAATCAGTGCAATTCACCTGAAAACACCTCATCATTCCCGTCAAAAGTTTACGGTAAAACAACCACCTTACCAAAACTATCCGAACCATCAAGGTAAGCCTGCGCATCAGCTGTATGTGCCAAATCAAAAGTTTTCACCGGTGAAATACTTAAATGATGCTGTTCAATGACTTGTAAGAGTTGATTAAACTTGGCTTCAGAGACACCATCTGAATTGTACTCGCCATCCGAACTGAAGACCGTCATGTAGGCGCCAGAAGTCATCATCGCGATTGGGTCAAAGTCTTTGACACTCCATACACCACCAAGTTCACCCGTGATACAAACAATCCCACTCTCGGCCAGCACTTTCATCGAATCAACCATGGTCAGCGGACCAACCAGTTCAAGAATTTTACTGAAACGTTGGTTAGTCTGCAATTGATTGTTTCGGTCTTCAATCACGGCGTCAAATCCCGCAGTCATCAGCCGGTCAGTCTTCGCTAGGTTTCGGGTTGTTGCTGTCACAGTAATTCCCGGTGCCATTGCCTTAGCGAGTTGCACAGCAGCCACACCAACACCACTGGTTGCACCTCGAACCAACAAGGTATCCGTCGCCGTTAACTTCAAGTTGAGCAGTGACCCATACGCTGTGAAGTACGTTTCAGGAACTGCGGCCAAGTCCGACCAGCTTAAGTCCGTTGTGACCGGATAAATGTTTTGGTTGGGAATCAACATGAATTCTGCGTAACTCCCATCAAAATTACGGCCCATGCCGCCCATCAACGTGACTACTTTTTGCCCTTTAGGTAACCTGATCTCATCCGTTGTTTCAGCAATCTCACCAACGCCTTCAATCCCTAAAATCCGCGGTAGTTTAACTGATGGTGACCAACCGTTACGCGTAAAAATCTCGGAGCGGTTGATTCCGAACCCTTTCACTTTAATGAGCGACCAGCCTGGTTTGACGGTTGGTGTTGGTACTGTAGTGTAGTTTAGAACGTCGGCATTACCTGGTTTTGTCAGAACAATTGCTTTCATGATTGTACTCCCTTTCTGGATAAAGTACGTTTGCGATACCAAGCGGGCTTTGATTTGATGACGATTTTCTTTTATGATACACCCAAAATTGTTGATCTTCGAACCTGACACAAAAATCAGAATTAGAATTCCTAAATCCTTAAGAAGTCTAATCCTGATTTTGATCATCATCAATTATCCCAATAGCTATTTTTTCTAAACCATTAATGCACCCGATAATACCGCCGGAAACCTAAATAAACAACCGCCCCTATAGCCGGCACTGCCAATCCCAGTATCGAAGTCAACGGATCATCAATAAAGTTGTTCCCCAGAATTATTAAGAAGGCCAACGTGGCAATAATCACCGTCCAAGGATAAGCCCAAACTCGGTACGGCCGTGGTGTATCTGGTTGACGCCGCCGCATCATCGGAACGGCCAAAATCGATAACATGTTAAAGACTGCGCCCGAGAAAACCACTAACGAGGTTAATTGATCTAATTCACGAGTCAAAACTAACACGATTGAAATCAACATTTGAGCAAACAAACTCACATCCGGGGTACGGAATTTAGCATGGACGTGGGCAAATGGCTTCCACAGCAACCGATCTTGAGCTGCCGCATAGTAGTAACGCGAGAACGCCAGAATCATCCCATTTAGTGAGCTGATCATCGCCAACGCCATCGTAACCGCTACCAAAATTGTCCCAAATTGACCCAAGAATCGTTCAGCAACCGCCGTGCCTAAATACAACTGGCCATGCTGGATGGCATGGTTGATTTGGCCAAACGGCAATGCACGGTAAATAGCTAAGTTGAATAAGACGTAAACGATGGTGGTGAACCCAACGGATAGAATCAGTGCCCGTGGCAGATTCTTTTGTGGTTCTTTCATCTCACCAGCAACGGTGTTTAAGTTTGTCCACCCTTCGTACGCCCACAGCGAGGCGATCACAGCAAAGGCAATCATTTGAATAAAGTCAACGGCACTCCCGCCTTTAGGCTGTTGCACCACCGACCAGCGTGGTGTGTAGTGGCCCCAGAAAACGCCCAGTACAATAATTAGAATCAACGGCAACACTTTCAGGACGTTAAAAATATTTTGGACCAGTTCACCAGTATCCACCCCGAAATAGTTAATCAGCGTAAAGATCACAATCAGCCCAATTGCCACCAGTTTAACCACTACGCCGTTCATCGGAATCAGCGATTTCAGCGCTAACGGCAACGCAATCGCAATGGCCGCAATGGACCCCGGACCGCCAATCAGCATGCTCTGAAAGTTAAACATGTACCCAACCATTGGTGAGTACGCTTCCGATAAGTAAACGTAGATACCACCAGTCGCCGGATTCATCGCGCCTAACTCAGCGAAGCACAGGCTCCCTAACAACGTGACGAGTCCGCCAATCAACCAGGCTAACAAAGCCAGCCCCATCGACATTCCGGATCGTTCCAACACGTACGATCCAATATAGAAAATGCCGGAGCCAATCATGATCCCAATTAAAATATTGCTACCACCAAAGACCCCAATCACCTTTTTTAGGTGTGGTTGTGGGGAATTTGACTGTTCTTCGGGTTGTTGCATGGCCACCACTCCTTTTCGAATTAAGCCTATTGTACGATAAGCTGGTGGTTCTGTCATTAGTTCCTTGATAATTACTAGCTTTGAAAAAGGTATTGTAACGGAACCATATTTTAACCATTGTTCGTTAAACCTATATGCAGTGCATATTTTCATAATTTACAGGCGGTAATAGTGCAGTAAAGATTTTAAGTCATTATTCGGGTAAGCATGGCCTTATCGTCACACAAATAAAATGACATAATAGCGGTAAAATACACACCCAAAATACACACGCCCAGTTATCACTATTTTCATAGAACAAGTTTGAATATCCTGTGTTACCTCCTAACGGTAGTCGTGCACACCACTTCAATAACTCTTGCTTTCATTAGATAAATGTCCTATTAGATTTTACTTCTTATTCTGTTAGCGAGATAATAGGGAATAGGAAAGGAGCATAATCATAAAATTAAAGTGCTTATGCGTACAAACTTTCAAATTATCGATTAGTAAATATAATTGTACGCAGTGTTAATTTTTATATTAGAAGGTGTAATTATGGCTTTTAGCGACATTTTTAAACTATCAGAATTCAAAGCAAAAATAGAAGCCCTGTCAACAGAAAATACTGAACTTACTCAGGAACTTAAATTATCCAAGGAAAAAGCTGATGTCAAACTAAATATTCAGCAAATGCAACCTATTGAATTAGAAAATAAAATTAGTGCTCAGAAAATTGAATTAAAAAACTTAACAGCAAAAATAGCTAATGTATCAACTGAACTTCAAGAAAAACACGCTAGTTTGGAGGATTTAAAAGCAGAAGTTGGAGAACTTGAAGCCGACAAAGAAATGAGTAGCTACGGATTATATAAACCTCACTATGATTTCGCCACCTCTTTGGAATATAAGGATCAACTAAAAGAAATTAGAGATGAACAAAAAAGTGCTATCCGAAGTAAAACAGCTGTCGAGTTTAATCCCAATTGGCTTGTTAATGATAGCAAAACTGCAGGTCGAAAAATGAATCGCAACAATATCAAAGCTATTTTGAGAAGTTTCAATAACGAATGCACCGATGCAATAAAAAAAGTTACATATTCTAATTATGAACGCATTCGTAGTCGCATTGAAAAATCATTTGATCAGCATAATAAAATGTATGAGGTTGTTGATATTCGAATGAATTACTCATATCTTGACTTAAAATTTCAAGAGTTAAATTTAGCATTTGAATATGCAAATAAAAAGGAAGATGAACGTGAATCTCTTCGTGAACAGCGTGAGGCAGAACGTGAGGATAAAGCATTACAACGTGAAATCCAAAAACAACGCAAAACACTTAGTAAAGAAATTGACCACTACGAACAAGCTGTCAATGAATTAAGTGATAAACTTAATACGTCAAACGCTGATAATCCTGAATTACAGGCTGAAATAGATAAACTTCGTAGAAGCTTGACGCGCTTCATGATGATCAAGATGACTTAGATTTTCGTGAAAATAATGCAACTGCTGGCTATGTTTACATCATTTCTAATATTGGTTCATTCGGAAAAGATGTTGTTAAGATTGGTGTAACTCGTCGTCTGGAACCACTCGATCGTATCAGAGAACTAAGTAGTGCCTCAGTTCCTTTTAAATTTGATGTTCATGCCTTAATCTTCAGCGAAGACGCATACTCATTGGAAACTAAATTGCATAAACGTTTCGACAAAAATCGAATTAATAAGGTAAATAACCGAAAAGAATACTTTAAAATTTCAATTGATGAAATTGAAAAAGAACTTAAAAAATATAAAAACGTAACGGTTGATTTTCACGAAAATGCTGAAGCGCCAGAATATCGACAAACACTAGCACTTGAAAACAACATATCAAATAATAGTGATTATTCCACTAGCTTTGCGAATTAATTTAGATTACAAAACGAATATCTTTACGACATCAT
>NZ_BBAD01000045.1 GCF_001311075.1 Secundilactobacillus similis DSM 23365 = JCM 2765 | reverse complement strand
AATATAGACCATTATTGGTTTTGAAAAATCAGTCGTTTCAACACCAGTGGTCTCATTTTTCACGCTGACATATTCATACTTACCGGTTATATCATCGCCGAATTCCAATGTTGCGCCCGGATACGTGGCAAGTAACTCTTCAGCATGCTGTTTGGCCATCGTCACCATTTCATCAGTGAGGATCATATTACCGTTGCCATCCATATCACTATTACTAATAACGTTATAGAATTGGCCTGCCACTGTTGGTAAAGTGGCTTTCATCACTAATGCACCATCGGTGGTCTGCATCGTTGTCGAAACAGATACCATCTCAACAGCCGCATCAGTCGGATCCGTAGCATCGGCAACCGCATCTGCCACCCGCGTAATCTTCTGTGCCTGACCAGTAGTCGCATAGGTCTGGGCCGCTTGCGCCTTAGTTGCATCAGCGACTTCATCGCTGGCAGTGCCTAAGTTGTAGATTTGCACATCATCAACTGCAACGTTAGTGTCATCCGCAGTAGCGTCCACAGTGGTATCGTCATTCGCAACAGCCTGTTCGCCAGTAACTGCCACCGGAGCCTCACTATCAACCGCCACTTCAGCAGCCGATACCTCAGGCGCCATAGTTTCAGCTACAGTCCCAGTATCCGCTTTCATTTCATTCCCCGAAGTTACCGCCGTCGTATCACTAGTTGAACTAGCTAACGTCACTTCCTGCTGGTTCAACGTCTCCCCAGCAGTCGTTGTTTGGCTTGCTTGATCATCCGCTGAACTAGTCTCATCAGTCGCCGCCGAAGCCTGAGTTGCGCCCGCACCTAATAAAACCCCAGTTAAGGCTAAACTGGAAATGCCAGCTACCAGCCAGCGTTTTCCAACTTTATATGCACGGTAATGCACCTTACTTCCCATCTTCGCAGCTTGTTGCCGTGTCCGTTCATTCATATTCAGTTCCCCCAAACATTAGTTGTGTCACTTTCCGTCATGATCATCCTAATGAACATACCGCTTGCCTACTCCCGTTGACAAACGGTCTATTGAGATATGGCGTTAACCATTTCTCTCTACTTGTATAGTAACATATCCGAATTTATATGACTATAAAGTATTTCTGAAACGTCAAGAAACAAACGGTTCGTTATATACAAAATGCGTAGCTCAAGATATCGAGTTACGCATTTAAAGACTTATTGAGAGCAATAGTGCCTTGCTAGAATTAATCAAACCTAGTTGCACGTTGCATATTTTAATCCAATTACCAAGTAAACTTACATATTAACCCTTAACTTTAAATTCCAAAAAGAGAGTCATTTTCCGTCAATGTTAAAGAAATACTGCTGGAGTTAAATTCATCTAGTGATTCAATCCTATTTTTCAAAACCGCAACAACAAATTGTACATTTAGTTTGGTAGCTAAATCAATAATTCCATTGAAAGCAATTGAATCTAAAGTTTCAAGTACATCGTGTACTATAAAACGTGGTACGGTCTTATCGATTGATTGTGCAAATTGTTGGTAAGCCAAATCAAAAGCAGCTATAAGGGCCTTTTTAGTACCTGTACTTAACCCACGTGGATTTTTTAATTCAATATCAAGTGGAAAACCTGAATCACTTTTATAAAGCATATATTCATCACCATTTAATTGTTTTGAATAAGCAGTGAAAAATTTATTAAAAGTCATAATTTGACTGGATGCATCCCTTTGTTGATCAAGCAGCTTACTTAATTCTGTTTCTACTCTTTTTTGATTAATTTCAAGGTCTTCAATGGTTTTAAATATTTGACGATTTTTTCCTAATTCTTGCTGATTTTCGCCTAAACGATTTTGAAGATTGGTATATTCTTCAATTTTATCATCTTGAATCAACATAATTAAACTTTTATGTTGTTCAAAAAGTTGATGCCGTTGTAATTCAAGTTCATGTTTTTTTGTCGTCCATTTTGTTATTAATTTTTCAAAAAAATGAATTTTATTTGTTAATAACTGACTATTAAATGACACTAGTTCCGCAAAAGTTTTTTGAACATTTACAAGCTGTTTTTTTGAATCCTCATATAATTCTTCTAGCGAATCCATATCTAATTGATTTTTTCTTTGAGTCAGTGAATTATTTAGAGTTTCTTGATTAACTTGAATTTGATAATCAGCCGCATCAATAGCATCGTTTAACCGCGCATAAGCCACTTTTAATTTCATTTACTTTTTCTTGATTTTCAATAAAACGCTTTGAATCTACTAAACCGTCTAATTGCTTTTGAATATCATTAATTTCTTCAACTAAAAGACCAATTTTTTGTTTAATTGCGTCTTGAGAACGAATGTTATTTAATTTCTTAAAGTTCTTCAATTGATTTGATAAGTTTTTACTTTCATTTTGTGCAGAATACACACTGTTAGTAATTTCAGGAGTTGAAAGTTCAAAAAGAAATGAGTAAACAAGAAGGTATAAATCGTTACTTACGTGCTCATCCAGAAAGTGAAGAAACCCATTTGTATCTCTTTTCATGTTGATACGAACAAACATACCAATTAACTGACGAAATGTAGGAGCATCATTCTCGTTATTAAACAGTAACTGATTTAAATAGCTAGTGTAATCCTTGGCTTTATATGCAACACTATCTATATATTTACGTCCTCGCGGAAATAAATCTACACCTAATACAACATCATTTTTTCCCTTTGAATCTAGGGTATCGGAGAGTGTTAATTCCGCACGTACTTTAGACGTTTCGATGAAATTCTTTAATTTTACATTTTCTGATTGAGTTTCATAATCAGTATAGATGTATTTTTTTCTTTCGCTCCCAGGCATAAATCTATAAGCTTTAGAAACGTTGTTTTGCCTACTCCGTTACCCTTTTCTTGACTGCTACCAGCATCAACTATAAAATTCATACCATCATGAAAATCAACGGTTCGAATTACCTCAAGAGAGGGAGCTGTTTTAAGCAATTGGAGCTTATTTAATTTCATAAATTCGTCCATCCTCTCCTATTTTGATAAGGTCAAGTAAATATAAAAAATTAAGCGCTGCAAGAAACGTATCATATGAAGCATTCGAGATTTGTAATTGTTGGTATTTCACATACAATTCTGGAACAGCTAATGGTGAGGCTTTCAATAAACGAGCTAAAGATGCTGAAGCGTACAGTACTGTATCCTTAGGTTTACTATCTTTATCAATGATTAACATTGTCCTCACCTCATTTCTTTGTGGGTGGTTGTAATAATTTACATTTTGTAAAAGCGTAAAACATAAGCAGATAAATTGCACTGTCAATTTCTTCATCTATTAAAGGAAATTCTATTTGATCGTTAAGTTGATTTAGTAATAATTTTAATTCATCAAAAACTTTTGATAACATCAAATCTCCATTATCTCGATCAACTAATGTATTTGTAGCTCTAAGTCGTATATAAACACAATTTATTTTACGAATCATGACTTCACGTTTTGGGAAACCAGATAAAATTTTTTCAATACGATCGTAACCTGATGCATAGAAATCAAATATGTCAACGAATTCGACAACATTATTAAATTTGATTTTTACATCCCAATCTGGATTTTTGGATATTGAATACTCCTCGCTAAAATCAATATTAGCCTCAGATATTATTTTGCAAACTTCAAAAATAGCGGCCCTTCTTGGTAATCCGACTGCCCCATTAAAATTATTAATAATAGCCAACGCATTTTGACCATTTGCTACTGCATTGTTATTTCCGTTGTTTGCAACACTTTGCTTATTTGCAGAAATTTTTAAATTATCAGGCATCATGTTCGCTTCCTTGATTGATAATATTAACATGATCACCATTATTAGCAACAGAACACGATTTGCCTTCACAGTTTGCTTAAGGTAGTCATGACTATCTTGCTTAAGATCAATCTTTAATTGTCGAATTTCATCATGTGCTTTTTTTAGGAAAAAACCCGAAATTAAGTTTGTAATTGTAAGAAGTGCAACAATGATTTCGAGAATATCTTTTAAAAATTCCATTAAGAGCTCCTTCATCTATGGTGAATCGCGTTTAATCCATTTTAGCAAAAAAAAATGATTATTACTATCTTCTCAGATTTAAAATTGAGTACAACGATAAATAACTAGACTAAAAAGGATATGACGACCTATTCATATAAGCGTCCATGTCAACGTCTGAAATTATCCGATATTTAACACCATTAGTCGTAAAATCAAGTGTACTACTGCGCTTCAAATGACGTCCAAACTCCAATATGTTTAACTGATACAGGTGTCAGTATTTATACGCGCAAGCGACAACACCAACGACTATCGCGACACCGACAAGGAACCCTTAACCATGATGAGTAGTACTGATCTGACGGCGAGTCAAGGTAGCACAATCAGGCCTGCTCTCGATTAAATAAGAAAGTCTTGAGCACCTCTAATGCAGAATGCCCAACAGTAATTAGTCATTTGGCAGATAACTTTGGCGAAAGATAAGCGCACCCAAGATGGACCCGGACTTGATGACTCTGACTAAGCGCCACTCCAAGTTTAAAATCATCTTTAAGTTACCAAATTATCGTGCAAATACCTGTCACTACGATTTGGAAAACATTTTGGCAGACTATGGCGCTGAGCACTATAAATCAATCACGTTCGATAGCGGTAGTGAGTTCACTCAACTGGCCAATATCACGGATTCGAATATCTATTCGCTCATCCCTATTCATCGTGAGAACATAGCATCAGCAAACACATCAATGGCCTAATTTATGAGTTCATCTCTAAAGGACAATTGCTGCATAGCTACAACATAGTCGACATTCAACTAGTTCAGGATACGCTATGTCAGTCACTGAACTATCAAGATGCTAGTACCTTGATGTCTAAACTACAAAGCCTAACCATACCACTTTATTAGAGTAGCGAGGCATCGTTACATTAATTCATCATCCTTAAAATAATTATATCACACCTATCGAACGCATGTTCTAATTTCAACAAATAAAAAAGCATATCCTAAAGGACATGCTTTTTCAAACTGCTAATACTAGCAAAGATTATATCGTTAATTACTTAGCAATGTAGTCAGTGTTAGCAGCGGTAGCAGTAGGAGCTTCACCCTTGTTCAAAGTTGCTTTGTAAGTAGCAACTAAAGTGTCACCGTAGTTCTTAGTACGGTTGTCAGTAGTGAAGTTGCTTGCACCATCGAAAGTGTAAGTGTAGTAGTACTTGTTACCTGCACGGTCGAGGTAAGTCTTGCTACCAGTCAAAGTAGCTAATGGTTGACCATCAGCAAACAATGAATCAGAGATGGTCTTCAAACCATCAGCACCGATAAGGCCAGTAGTAGTACCGTTCAAGGCTTTTTGTTGGTCAGTAGTCAATGACTTAGCAGCGATTTCGCTACCAACTGATGAACCGGCCTTCAAACCGTTAACGAGGGCGTTAACGTTACCTGAGTTGTCGATATCCTTAGCAGAATCGTCAACGGCATCAACGTAGAAGCTAACCTTAGTACCTTGAGTTTGGTTAACGTGAACTACGAAAGTATCACCGATAAGGGTGTCACCATCTTTAGCAGGGCTAGTAGTGTTAGTTACTTGGTACCCAGCAGGTACTTGTGCAGTAGCACTAGCGAATTGCCATAGAGTTTGGTGATCGTTGTTTTCTAAGGAGTTAACCTTGTCACCCTTCTTAGTCAAGTTTGAGTTAACTACGAAAGTGGCAGTCCCAACTTCTTTGTTAGCAGCGTTTACGTAGCTAACCTTGATACTGTTGTTTTCAGTTGCAACAGCTGAAGTTGACTTAACATCAGAAGCTTTAACCCAAGCACCAACTAAACCATTAGTCTTTGAGCCGTTAACAGTAGCGATTTGGTAGTAAAGATCGCCTTCACGTGAAGTAGTCTTAGCTGCGCCAAAGGTGAAAGTAGCATCCTTGTATGCGTCAGTAGTAGTCAAAGTCTTGCCATCAACAGTAGCACGGCCAATCTTGTATTGGGTGTATGCTGGTTCCTTGAAGAACAAGGTGTTAGCAGTAGTGCTAGTTGCTGAGCTTAACTTGTATGATGCAGTTGCTGCAGGAGCAGTAGCATCCTTAGTAGTTGCGTATGAAGCTACGCCGCCAGCAAAGGCTGAAGTTGACTTGCCGCCGTAGATCCAGCCACGGTATGCTTTGTCAAATGAAACAACCTTGTAGTAAACTGAACCGCGGTTAGTAGTAGCAACACGGTAAGCACGGAAGTTAGCCTTGCCAGTAGTTGCATCAGCTAAGGTCTTAGCAGTTGCAGTAGAAGCAACAACCTTGGCACCCTTTAAAGTACCGGCCTTAGTGTATAATGCGTTAGAACCGTTAAGAGTAACGTTCCGAGTGTTAGCTGCGGTAGTCAAAGTAGTGTTTGACGTAACCTTAGCATAGGTCTTAGCAGATGCAGTCGTTGATGCTGCGCCGGCAGCGGCAACGAATGACAATGCAGCTAAGCCAACATAAAGAGATTTCTTTAAACTTGCTTGCATGTGTAATTCCTCCAAACATATATTTATGTAACTCATCAAGCATAAACAGTATACACAAAATCAAATGAAATGTTAAGTCATTTAAAACTTAAATTTTTATCGGTCATCGTGTATCGAGCTCTTAACTCTATATGCGAGTATAGCCTAAGCTTATTTTCTAATCAAGAAAAGCGCTCAATTGTTGCCAGTCTGAAATATTGTTTCACGACTGAAATGTTTTGTAATATAACGGCTAACCCTTGACTTGTCTGTGTTACTTCCCTTAATTTAGAATTCGCTTTCCGAAGCACTGTAATATTCGTGGTTCAATTCTGCACAAAGTTTGGATTCACTATAAATTGGCGATTAGATGGTGTACAATTGTAACCTTTACATTCATTTTATTTTTTAATTAGTTGCCGTTTTTTTTGAAATTCGTTCACTTTTTAAAAAGAGTTGCGATTTGTTTAAGTGCCGTTAAATCGCTGGTTACCAGTTTTATATGTTAAAAAACCAAAAGTGGCGAAAATGACATAGCACCTATAGAAAAATAGGTGCCCTATCATTTTCGCCACTTTCTACATTTTTAGACTTTCAAGCCCAACTTTTCCTTCATCGTTAAGATCCGTTTTACCGAAGCGTTCACCTGCGTCATTGAAATCTGCTTCTTTGCTAACGCCCGTTTCAATTGCGGAATACCTTGTTTGTAGTCCGAACTGATCAGCATATCGTTACCCGCCTGCACCGCTAGTACGTCACGGTAAACGTGGTGCTGGTTAACGTAGTTGGTCACAGCTCCCATCTGTAGACTATCGGAGACGATGACGCCCTTGAAGCCCAGCGTGTTGCGCAGTAGGTTAATGTCCCTTTTCGATAACGAGGCCGGCTTAGTCGGATCGACCTGCTTGAGGATGATGTGCGTGACCATTACCGAATCAACGCCGGCTTTGATTCCCGCCTTAAATGGGAGGAAGTCCTGACTTTCAAACTGCTTGAGTGAGCGATTCACCACTGCGTCCCAGTATGCGTATCCGCTGCAGCCCCGTAGCCGGGGAAATGCTTCAAAGTAGCGGCCACGTTATACCGTTGCATTGCCGGCACCACTTCACCGATGTACTTCGCGGTCGCACTATAACCTTGGCCAAACGTCCGTGGGTAGATGAAGCTTCCCTTGTTGGCGGAAACATCCGCTACCGGCGCAAAGTCCCAGTTGATGCCTAGTGAGTGGAGTTGTTTGGCCTGATATTTGTAAATCGACACAACCTTCTTCATGCCGCCGTGACGGTACGCCTCTTGTGGTGAGTAGTAGTGGCTGTGGCCGGAGATTCTGGTGTTACTACTCAACCGGGAAACCGTGCCACCCTCTTGATCGGTCGAAATCAGTAGTGGCGTCTTAGCAACCTTTTGATACCCCTTCAACCGGTTCTTAAAGCTGGTCTTGGTGCCAACAAAGTTATTGCCCATCAAAATGATGCCGCCCAGATGGTAGTTTTTGATGTCATGCTTCGTCGCCGCGCTGTCGTTCGAGACACCCGCCACAAACAACTGTCCCAGCTTTTCGTTGGTCGTCATGTGCTTGAGTCGGTAGTCGATGCGCTTGGTTGACGCCGTCTTAGCGTGTGCCTTGATACTTTGCGTTGCCACGGTTACGGTTGCTAGTGCCAGCAGTCCTAACGATGCTGACCAGATTGCATGTTGGATTGGGTGTCTCATATTAGTCGCTCCTCTACGTTAAATTACTTATGATTATATATCTTTTATAACATTGGTTAAACGTGGATAACGGGTAAAGCCGGCTAAAATTAATTTACTATCACTCGTCGTACTTAACCTCGTTAACCGTTCCTAATCATTATCCCCTAAGACGTTCGCTAACTTCTTTCGTAGCCCACTACGCCACTTATACACTGCCTGCCGAGAAACACCCCACCGTTCCGCAATCTCCGTTGGTGTCATGCGGTCACGAACGCTGCCAATCAAAAAACGTTGCTCATTAGTGTTACAAAGCTGAAGCCATTCTATCAGAAGCGCCTCGTCCACGACTTCGTTATGGAGGGCATCGACGTGGGTTCCCGCCTCGTTCGTTTCATCCGCCACCGCATGCTTATCCTGTAATCGTTTCGTCTTCAATCGCTGATTCAACAATTGACGATATAATGCCTTATGAGCATACGCCAGGAACTGCTTTGGTTCAGCCAGTGGATCTTGCGGGTATTTACGGAAAATCGTCACGAACACAAGGCGGCCTTCCTGCACTAGGTCATCGTAATCTGGGTGTCGCTTGGGCACGCCTAGCTTGCTGATGGCACTGTAGATCAGCTTTTCGTGGTCGCCGGTCATTAGGAACTCGAATGCGGTTTGGGTCGTTTGGTCTGTCATTTTTATGAACCCCTTTTCGTTAAAGTGATTCATAGCGCTATGAATAGCCTTACTGTACCAAGTCCTCACAGAGAACCAAAATGCCGTTGTAAGCGGTTTAATCTGAAGTGGTTATCATTTAACCGATTGCACAAAAAAAGCCAGCTACTAGTCAAATCTGGCCATTACTGGGATAATGGTCGTCTCACTAGGCTAGCCGACTTTTCATTTAATTGTTAAGCCTCATCAGGATCCACCATTTCGTCAAGTTGAAAAAAGTTGCCTTGGTAGAGTTCGTTGGTGATTCGTGGACCGTATCGCCGAATGTCATATTCCGAAAGCACCTTTCTGAGCACCAGATTTATCTGAATACCTGCCGCACTTTTCGGATGATACGCCTCAACGTCAAACTTTACCTCTCGCAGATGCGTTGGCACGATGTCGTTGTGGGCCTTCGCAAGGGACTCCGCAATTTTGTCACACTTGTCCTTCCGATTCTTAATCGCCGTTCGCGTATGTGGTAACCGCAACGGGATAAAATCTTTGTGCGTTGCAATCGTATAGCCGCCCCGAAAGTCCCACGGGTCCTCATGATGGTGCCAACGAAACCACGAATAGTTATTGCCGCGTCGTTGATCAACCGGCATCAGCCAAAAATCGCCACAGATAAACGGAATATGCCGGGTAACGTTCGCGTCTTTAGCGTGCACTTTGATATCGTAACGGTAATCGATTTTAAACTCCCGCCGCAGTCGCCCCATGAGCTGATTGGGCGTTGGCTTTAACTTAAAAAAGTGGTGCTGATCGGTCAACACGATGGTCTTGTACGGGCTGCCCTTATGTTTCACGTTGATGACCAACTCAACACTGCGCCATCTACCAACTTCAGCGGGGTCCGCTGTCCGTAAAACGTTATCTGGGTGAATGTCGGTAATATCGAGGTACCCTTGTCGCCGAACCTTTGCCGCATATGCCGGGGTTAAATCTAATAGTTCAGGATAATCATTCTGACTCATCTCTTCCTCCAAACTGAATGCCAAGTTACAATCGCCGCGGTCAAGCCTCCTTTCCCCTAAATTCTAGTTAGCGTACCACACCTCGCTCACATATTCACTAAGCCGCATAAAAGTCGGTGCAGTCACCCTAGGATCGTCCCGTGGTGCGACATAAAAAAGAACACTTCGTCTAATTTGGACGAGGTGTTCTTTATAATTTTGTCTCTTATTTGTTAACATTTCAGTGATAAGTTGCGATTTTCGCAACCTCCATCGCATTTTCTAGTCTGTCACCTTAGTCAGCTTTTCCGTCAACAACTGCCCCAACCGATGCATCCCATCATCGATCTCCGCCGGCATTAACCCGGTGAAGTTCAACCGCATACCGTTGGTGTGGTTCTTGTAGGCATAGAAGTTTTTCGATGGCACGTAAGCGATGTGCAGATTTGGTGTGGCTTCGTTGTAGAGTAAATCGGTGGTGTTGATGAAGTCCGGCACGGTCACCCAAGTGAAGAAGCCACCTTCTGGTTCCGTGGCGGTCACACCCGCTGGCATTTCCCGCTTGATGGCGGCGACCATGGCTTGTTGGCGTACGCGATACTCTTTATTCAGCGCCTTGATGTGGTCATCCAGACTGTTATTAGCGAGGAACTCGTTAACCGCGGAGGCCGTTAAGTTCGGCACTTCTAGGTCAGCGGCTTCCTTCAGCTTCAGTAACTGCTTGATGATCATCGGTGACGCCACCAGCCAACCCAACCGCAACGTCGGCATCATGACCTTCGAGAAACTGGAGAGGAAGATGACCCGGTCTTCGGTGTCAAAATGCTTGATGGTTGGTAACGATTCGCCCACGTAACGTAAATCACGGTACGGGGTATCTTCCAGAATCAAAAAGTCGTACTGGTTCGCCAGTTCCACTAACCGCTTACGCTTGGCCACGGACATGGTGACGCCGCCCGGGTTGTGGAAGTCGGCAACGGTGTAGAGGAATTTGATTTCTGGATGGGCCTTTAATGTATCTTCTAACTGGGTGGTGTTCAAGCCATCCGCTTCCAGCTCGACTTCATAGTAGGTTGGTTCGTACATATCGAACGCCGAGAGGGCGCCCACGTAGGTTGGGGCTTCCACCACCATCGCATCGCCGGGATTTAACAATAATTTGGCGACTAGATCAATCGCCTGTTGGCCGCCAGCCGTCAGCATGATGTTGTCCACGGTCGCCGACTCAATTTGCATCCGGGTCCGCGCGCGTTCCGCTAGGCGTTCCCGTAGCTCAGTGGGGCCTTGCACGGTGTGGTACTGGAACGTGTGCGGTCCCTCCTTCGCCATTGCCGCCAGATAGGCCTGCTTCATCGCTTCGGTTGGAAACAGATTCTCCGCCGGGGCGCCAGCAGTAAACTTGATTGCGTCATCAAAAGCCAATTGGGGAAACAAGCCATCTAACCGGGATGGCACGTCAGGTTGAACTCGGGTTGCAAAAAGTCGATTATCCATGGGCGTTACCTCTTTCTACTTATTGGTTTTATGATATACTTTTGGTTAACTTTAGTATACGTCAACTTTTTCACTTTAGAGTGAACAACGCTCATGTAAACGGGATGAAAAATGCAGTCGTTGGCGCGTTATTTAGAACACTTATTTAACGGGCTAAAATGATTGTAATGACTGGTTTTCATCGCAGTTTTCATGATTAAAACTAAAATTTTATTTCTTATTAAATTAGTTATTGGAGATGTTACTTTGATTCCATTTGCTTATCAGGTCTTCAGTACCGTGATTCAGGAAGGCACGTTTCAAAAAGCGGCCCTTAAATTAAATGTGACACCCAGCGCCGTGAGTCACTCGATCACTCAGTTGGAGAACGAATTGGGCTTCCCGGTCTTTATTCGCTCCCGTTCTGGGGCCGAACTCACCCCAAACGGCCACGTCATTCTTCCTATTATTCAGGAGATTTTGAACAGCGAAGCGCGGCTGGAACAAGAAGCCGCCAACATTAACGGGTTGAGCGCTGGGTCGATTCGGATCGGCGCCTTCTCATCGGTGTGCATCAACTGGTTGCCGCCAATCATTCAATCATTTAAGAAGCTGTATCCCAACATCAGTATTTCCGTGGCGCAAAACGGGTTTAACGACATCGTGCAGTCCGTGAAGAACGGGACGTTGGATATCGGGTTCGTGGTGTTGCCGGTAAATGAGAATCTGATCGTTGATACGCTGATTCAAGATGAAATTTACTGTGTGGCGCCTAAGGGTTTCATTCCAGCGAACCAGAAGTCCGTTACCATCGAGGACATGGCGAACCAGGACTTCATCCTGCAACCGGGAGATTATGACCGTGATACCAAAGCCGCACTGGATTACTACGGCATTCAGCCGAACTTGATTCATTTCTCGATTGATGACCAGTCGATCGTCGCAATGGTGGAAGCTGGTTTGGGACTGGGGATTTTGCCTGAGTTGGCCCTACAGAAGGTCACCGGTGACGTTGCAGTTTACCCATTTGAACACCCCTTCTACCGGTCAATCGGCTTAGCCACGTCAGCGGTACAAGCCAAGGCGCCATCAACGCAGCGCATGTTGGCACAGATCCGCCACTACATCCAAACCATGTATCCGGAAGCCCTGCTGGTGCGCAACTAACCGACATGGTTTTGTAACGTTACGGGTTTGGTTGCAATGCTATAATTGAAAGCAATCAATAACCGAGCTTAAGGAGTTTAACATGGACTGGATTATCTTTAGATACTTAATTGTGGTCGCCGTGGCGTTCTTGATCGTTACCGGCGTCTTCATCTATAAAAAAGCAGCCAAGTGGGAAATTGGCGTTTTCGCATTGTGCTCACTGGCAGCGTTTGGGATTGCTGGGTTGCAGGTTGGGTTGAGGATTGTGGAAAAGTTTTTGTAGAGCGCGGAGCAAGGCGATTAGAGAGCGGCGTGTAAGGCGACTTAAGTGAAAGCGCTCGGGCTTTGAGCGGTTTTACTTAAGTTGCCTTACACATAGCTCTCTGCCTTGCGCAGCGCATTTCGGCGCGGTTGCCAGAACGCGCTGGCAGAGACAAACTTCACTAGATAGTTGACCTGCGGAACAGCGAAGTTCAAGTGGCGCCGAAACCTATGTAATAGCGATGCTCGTCGCCTCAACCACTCTATAGTAAATAACAAAAAACACCCCTGAACGACCACCCTCTCCGGCAGCCATTCAGGGGTATTTTTCACTTGAGCCTATGCCAACTCTTCCTCCTCCATCCGCATCACAATCTCCAGCGCATCCCGATACATGTTATAATCCTCCAAACTAATCACAGCATACTTACCATTCCCAGCCTCAGTCAAAAACACGGGCTGATTACTGCAACCCGACTCAGCAATTCGTCAGGAGTCGTCAGTTCACTAACCGGCCGAATAATGACCTCCTGCGATTCAAACAAATGTCGATAAGTCCGCAGATTCACATCAACCAACAACGCTAACTGCCCAGGATCAGCTTGTGGCACAAAATACTCCGATTCAGGCAACGGCCGCTGACTGATCAGATTCTCCAAC
This sequence comes from Secundilactobacillus similis DSM 23365 = JCM 2765, assembly GCF_001311075.1. Classification (GTDB taxonomy): domain Bacteria; phylum Bacillota; class Bacilli; order Lactobacillales; family Lactobacillaceae; genus Secundilactobacillus; species Secundilactobacillus similis. The sequence continues at coordinate 12,187 of NZ_BBAD01000045.1, read as the reverse complement.
GCCGCCATTCCAATGAAGTCCCGGGCCCGTTCCAGCGCATCCGCAATGGTTTCACCTCGCGCGTAGCCGTCATAGGCTGGCACGTAAACTAGGTAAGGTAGGTCGTCGTTACGACCATCACGAGTGACGGTAATGCCGTAGATGAGTTTTTCTGATTGTAGGTTTTGCATGGTAAGTTCCTCGCTTTGATTTATTGTTTTACGGAGGTAACTACGTTGTGATATTGCCGAAGTTTTTAATTTTGAAACTTGGGAGAGTTTGGTAAATGTGTAGTACGATTGCTTTCTACGATAGACGTTGAGTACTGCTTCACCTTTTTTTGAAATCGCTGACCTTGATGCTTGTGTAAACGGATGGTTCTCTAAGCCATCCCCGCAGTACCCGTTAAAGGCCGCTGTCAGTCATTTAAATCAAAAAAGGCCGTTTAAAACTCGTCCAAAAGTTTTAAACAGTCTTTCTTAACGTTGTCACAGAAGTGCTTCACTATCCGACTCGGTTAGTTAATCATTTTTTCTACCATCGGCAGTTTCATTTAAAATCGGAGACTGGTCCGCAAGAATTTGACGTAACTGTGTTTTTAATTCTGGTAGATCTTCGTGAGCCGTCTCCCAAATGTCAATGGGCGACATTGAGCCATAAGCGTGTGCAAACAAATTTCGCATACCACGAATCGGATGCCAATTAATCTCGCCAAATAACTTTTTAACATTTTCTGACAGGTTAAGACTTTGCTCAGCAAACTGATAAATCGGCATTGATAACGCATTATAATACACAAAGTCGTTCACAAAGAGTTGATAATCATCACCAAAACGTTTAATCGTTCCTTCGACCTCGTCAGCATACTTCAACATCAACTCTAATACATCACGATTAGTCATCGTTTCTTTATGCGACATAAATTGGTACCTCAGATACCTTTACATTTTTTATATATCTTGGATGTCGTTGTTGTATAATCGGCTCCTCAAAGCTTTCCAAAGGTACAATATCAACATCTTTTTCGAGAACTTGTTCTAAATCCATCTTCAAACTCGACATTTTCAGCAACCCTCGTACTAATGACCCCTCACGCTTATAAGCAAGATCAATGTCACTGTGCTCAGTAGCATCGCCACGAGCATAGGAACCATACAAATACATCGCTGAAATTTGATATTTTTTAGCAATTGGTTTGATTCGGCGTGAAATTTCTTCAATTGAATAAATCATTTGCTGTCCTCCTTGCTCTTTAAGTTAATTATACTTGATTTAATCTAAATACGTTACTTTTAGAGTAAGTACTTTTTAATCTAAGTATCTTTAAAATCTGTCATACCAAACTTCTACAACAAACGTTGATTACTGTGTCACCTTTTTCGGAATCGTTGACCTTGATGCCTGTGTAGACAGATGGTTTCCTAAGCCTTCCTCACAGTGCCGTTAAAGACAGTGGCAGTCATTTAAATCAAAAAGACCGTTTAAACTTGTCCAAAAGTTTTATGTGCGGTATTTTTTGACGTCTTCTTTTAGATGTTGCCATGCTAGATATATATCGTCTGCAACCACAATTAGCTGAACCAGAATCCACCTAAGCCATAATAGTGCAATCACTACAATGCAGGCAAACAAAATTGCATCAATTATTGTTAACATCTCCTTTAGATTAATACTGCCAACCGTTATTAATCTTCTGCTGATTTGATTGTATCAGATGGTCAGGTGATGGTCTGTACCATTTTGTGAATTCTAATAATTAACAACCTAACTGCTATATGTTAAAAGCCACCGAAATTCGCGTGAATTTCGGTGGCTTTTAAAGTTGTGTTTCTAGTTACCGGTTGTTTGTCATTAAATCGTTACGCTTACTTACTATGATCCATAATCAACAGTTGCTTGTTACCCGTGATATAGCGACCATTATTAAGTTGGAACCGCGTTGTGCGTCCCTGTTTCACAATCCGTTTTACCTTTAATTTGGTGCCCTTCTTGTAGCTGCGAACTTGCTGTGATTTGGACAGTTTGGCGTTCTTATAGCTGTTCACCTTGTTGCCGATTACCCGAACCTGTTTTACTTTGCTACTCCGGAAGTGGCTATCCGCAACGTATTTTGTGCTAGCCGTAATGTAGCCACCCTTAACCTTGTAGCGTTTCTTGCCGTTATTGTCGTATGAAACGCCCTGAATCCGGAAGCTGGCCGCCTTCGCCCGACTCTGTTTCTTGTAGGACTTGGTTGGGTTCGTCAGCGAAACGTTTGAGTGTAACCGCATTGCCCGTTTGGCGTAGACTGTGTGCGGGCGGTTTACTTCTGGGTCTGGGGAGATAGTAATTGGAGTTTCGGGGTTGCCAGTGCCGGGGAGATTGGCATCTGGGGTATTAGTTTCTGGTGTAGTGTCGGGAGTTGTGGAAGTATTACTATCACCGTTGTTACCGCCGCCCCCAATTGATGGCATAGGATCAATCTTAACTTGCATACTAGCGAGGGAATACCCTCCTCGAGAATACTCACTATCGATATCCATACCTAGCCTTACCGTTAATGATTGATTTTTATCTTTTACTGTAATTTTTTCATTATCGATGGTTACTTTTCCTGATTCATTTGTCTCTTTTATATTTGAGATTTCTAACTGTTCTTCACCGCCTATTTTAAGAGATGGCAATAACTCACTAAGCGGTACCGCGCCTTGACCATCTGCAGTCTTAGCCAAGTCGAGTTTTTGACCTGCAAACGCACCGATATACGGTGCTACATGGCCTGTAGGGAATTCTACTCTTCCACTTAGTTCAATTTTACGAATTGCATTGTTTGCAAATGCGGCTTCTGATACTTCAACTGCCTTCGGAAGTGTCACTTCCGTTAATTCATTACCGTTAAATGCAGACGCATATACACCTTCAACATTAGGTAATTTAATTGTTTTAATGTTATTTCTAGAGAATGCAGATTCACCAATTCCTGTAACTTCCGGTAAATCAACCTCGGTTAACTTGTTTTGACCAAATGCACCATCACCAATCCAGTCTGCATTCGGTAAATACAATTTACCGGAGATGGCATTTCCGGTGAATGCTCCTTCATGAATATAGTTAATATTCCCCGGCGCTTTAAAAGTTAATTTAGCAATCCCAGATATATTATTTATTCCAGGAACCATATTTGCATAATTTTTATTAAAAGCAAAACTACCAATGCCTCTAATAGTCTTTCCTCTAAGTTTTGCCGGAATAACAAGTTCTCCACCATCAAAAAGTTTAACGAGTTTGGGAATATCATTAAAAGTAGGTGCCGTAATAATTCCCTCATCATTCACAAAAACATCGTCATCTTCCAGCGTCACTTGATTCGACACATCCCGCTGCGCCGATTCCGTCTGCGCATGCGCCGTATACGCCGGCGTCACCGCCGAATGCACACTCCCAAGTAACATCCCTGAAGCTAATAAAAGACTCGCAATCTTAACTGATTTCATTATTGGTTCCTCCTGTTGGGGGCTTTAGTGAGGTCAGCTCGTTTGTTTCTGATATCAGGATAACAATGATGCTATCGGTTTTGCCAGCAATCCACTATGACTTCACGGAAGTTTCTGATTGTGCGCATAGTTTCTTCATATTCTGCTGATTAATCGCGGAATTTTTGTCTTTAATTAGCTAATGTTTAAAAAAATGCAATAAAAAATCACTACCTCCAAATGAGATAGTGACCTATGTGAATACTGCTTCGGAAAGCTCAATCCGACGCTGAGCCTTCACAAGTTCGTCATGACCGAGAATAGTGCCACCTATTCGGTAATGATGCTGAGCAACCGGCTTCCGAGTCGACACACTGCCGACCCCGGTTGTCTGAATGGTTGTCATGTCATTCTCCAATCTTGACGCCCTATGCTTGATGAATAAGGCTTGATGAATATAGTGATTTAAAAAGAGTGGGGCAACTCACTGCTCCGCTCCAATTGTTTGGGGACTACTATCGGGATCTCTTACAGGGGAAGGGTCCCGACACGCAATGAAAATTCGCATTACAACGATTCATCGTTATAACTGTAATCATTTTAACCCAAAATTAGAATTAAAGCTATTAATGTTGTTGTTTTTTTGGGAGAGCGTCAAAAAGTGCGCCTAGACCCCAGAATATAAGCAACCCTATCATAAATTCCCGGGCCTGGAATTTGTGATAGGGTTGCTTATATGGCCGGGGTCTGCACTTTTTGACGCGTTTAGGCTATATAACAGTATAGAACCCGTAACCTCTTCCTCGATGTCGAGTTAAGAATCTAGTTCAATCCTTACCAATAGAAATAGTCACACCACGGATACCAAAATAAACTCAGCCGTTAACCTAGCATTAAGCAACTTCCTCAGACCCAAAAGTCTCACGTAAAATACATACACAATCAAGTCTAATATCTAACATCCAGAATCGACAATAGCAACTAGCTCGATATCTAGCAACCCACCTAAACCACCCGCACATCCACCGAAGTCGCCACCCGCCGAAACCCCCGATTCACCTGCACAGTATAGGTCCCATCATGCTGCGCATCACACCCACGCACCAGCAGGGTCTCCCCCACCGCACCCTGAATCGGTTCATCTTCAAACAGCCACTGATACCCCACATCCTGCGCAGTCTTGCCAACCACGGATAAGCGCAAAGTACTCCCAGCAGCGACTTGATGCAACGGCTGTGACGCACGATGTTCGGCAACTGCGGTGCAATTTGGAGCGTTGTCTCCGCGGTAATCTTCAGCGTCCCCTGCTCACCGGGGCGCATCACCATGCATTTAATCGTCATGCCGTCCAATGACAGTGGCACGTCCATGAGGTGCAGTTTATTCTGCGGTTGCAACGCCAGCGCCCGGTCGTCTAAGTACCAGCGAAACAGGTCTTCGGGGTGGCTCGGTGTCACTTCGGCGGTGATGACTGCGGTCTGGTTCTCCTGCGCAGTATCGCCACCCACCAGTTCCACGTTTTCAATGGGCAAAATCGCCAACTGGGTGGTTAATTGGTCAATGATCAGCGGTGAAGTAATCACAAATTCACGAGGCGTCACCGCTGTTGGTCGGGTCGTCTGCTTCTTTTTCATGCTGATCACTCCTTCGTCTAGGGTTACCTTAATTGTAACAAGTTCGGCCAACGTTGCGGGCGGGTTCACAGTTTCTTCAAGGAAGTTTCAAACCTGACTAAAAAAGCCGCCACCATCCGTTCAGACAGTAACGACCACGATTATTCGAATTCAGTTTCAATAAAATCCGCAGCAATCGGCAACACGTGCGGGCGGCCAAAGTAATACCCCTGGACGGCATTTGGCTTATACAGTTGAATCAACCGCGTGTCTTGAGGGCCTTCAAAACCTTCGATCGTAAAATGCTTTACATGTTGCTTCGCCAACGTCCGCCAGAAGTCGACCTGCGTCTTGATTGCCGACATTGGTTCACTATCCCGAACGTTTTGCAGGGCGAATTTATACTCCGTTACATAGGGATCCAGCGCATCAACTAAATTGGTTTGGTTCTCGCCGGTCCCCACGTCATCTAAAATGACCGGGATACCCGCATCGTAATAAGCTTTCGCGGCCTTCTTCAACCCCGCCATGCTGAGCGGTTTATCACCGTTGCCCAAACGTTCCGTTAATTCAACACTGATTGATACTTCCGATTGTTTTTCAATTCCAGAGAGTACCTGACAATACGCTTCATCCACGAACTGTTCTTGGTCTAAGTTGAACGACACATCCAACGGACCACTGGGCATTGCGGCCACTGTTTTACGCAATAGCGTTGTCACTTGATCCACACCGAAAACGCTAAAATCATTCGGCACGACCCAGTTACCAGTTGTTTCATCGTGCTGCCGAATAAACAGCTCAAAGCCGCTCATCGTACACGTTTCCATTGAAAAACGGGGCTGTCCCCAAAAACGAATCATCTAATCACTCCCAGAACCATTATCGTTGGTTATGTATTTTATACCACTGGCTTGTTGCGGATACTATTGTGTCGATTTTAACACAATTTTGGTGGCGGTAACAATTTTCGGGTGGAGTGGTATAGTTTGGGGGTGTTTGTGGGGGAAGGCTTGGGGTTGGCTTAATGGGTGATGTCGTTTTCGGGGTTCGGTTTTTGACTGGGTGCTTTGGGCGATGTGTATTGCTGGTAACTTAATTTCGGTTGAGTGCTTCCGGCGACGTGCATTGTTGGTACTTTGATTTCGGCTGAGTGCTTCTGGCGACGTTCATTACTATTACCTTGATTTTAGCTGAGTGCTTCTGGCGACGTGCATTGCTATTACCTTGGTTTTAGCTGAGTGCTTCCGGCAACGTGCATTGCTATTACCTTGGTTTCAGCGCCACTTAGGATTGGTCTTTCTGCTTACTAGTTACTTTGTGAGATTGGTTTCGTTAGCTCGTTCTGGCTTCCGCGCCGAAACGTGTGAAAAAAAGCAGAGCGTTGCATATAAGGGCGTCCAAGCAATATTGGCCAAAACCCGGCCAATATCGCTTGGACGCCCTTATACTCCACGCTCTAAACGCTTTTTTCACACTCTATAACTTTGCAATCAACTTCAAACTCTCCGCCACACCGCTCTCATCGTCCTTATCCGCAAGTTTTTGCTGGATATTCTCTTCCACGATCAAGCTCATGACCCGCTTCACGCTGGACTCCACCGCTGATAGTTGGGTGATGACGTCCGCGCAATCGCGCCCGTCCTTCATCATCGCTTGGATACCGCGCAGCTGGCCCTCGGCCCGGCGCAGGCGGTTAATTAACTTGGGGTCACATGTCATGACTTTGGCCTCCTCTAATGGCTCATTTTTAATGATTATTAGGATCAATCAATTTCGGTAAATACAGTATACCGGCATAGGTATGATACCACAAATCGGCAATCTCGCCTAATGTAAGCGTTCATCTTTTAGGTTGCATTTAGATACCGCCTAGGGGTATACTCTAAACAACTTAGAAAAGGACGTGAGCATATGTCAAAACGTGTTGTTATTATTGGCGGTGTCGCCGGTGGCGCATCCGTCGCTACCCGGTTACGCCGGTTAGACGAATCAGCCGAAATCGTGATCTACGAGGCCGGTCCCTATATCTCCTTCGCCAACTGTGGGTTGCCCTACTACGTTGGTGGCAAAATCTCAGAACGCGACAACCTCTTAGTCGAATCCGTCGACGACATGCAACAAGATTTCAACATTGACGTTCACGTCAACAGTACCGTGACAGCCATCGATGCTGACCAGCAACAACTCACCATTCAAGGGCCAACTGGTTCAATAACTGACCACTATGATGAATTGGTACTTTCAATCGGCGCAACCCCGGTAGTCCAAAGCTCCCCGGTTTGTCAGATGCCAACAACGTCTTCACCGTCCGCACCGTGCCCGACGTTGACCAAATCACCGCCTACATCGACGACCACCACGCCAAGCGTGCCACGGTCGTTGGTGGTGGATTTATCGGGATTGAAATGGTGGAAAACTTGCGTCGCCGAGGCTTAGACGTCACCCTTGTTGAAGCTGCAAGTCAAGTGATGCCTAACTTTGATACCGAAATGGCGCAAGAACTTCACGAACACCTTCAACTCAACGAGGTTCGCCTTCTACTTAACACCAAATTGACCGGTTTCAGTGACCACGGCCAACAAGTGTTAGTCGACCATGGCGACCCAATTGCCAGCGATCTGGTGATTCTTGCCATTGGGGTTAAACCAAACTCACAACTAGCTAAAAAAGCCGGCATCGAAACCGACCAACGCGGTTTCATCAACGTCACCGAACACTTCGAAACTAACTTAGCTCACATCTACGCACTGGGCGACGTCATCAACGTCACCGATGCCATTACCGGTCAAAAGCGTGCGATCCCACTCGCTGGTCCAGCTAACCGCCAAGGCCGCTACTTAGCTGACCAACTGAGCGGTATTTCACGGGAAAACCCTGCCGTTCTTGGGACCTCAGTTGCGAAGATTTTTGCGCTGACTGCGGCTAGTACCGGTGCCAATGAACGGTCGTTGAAGGCAGCGGGGATCGACTATCAGGCCTTGCATTTACACCCGCAATCTTCTGCCAGCTACTATCCTGGTGCAGCACCACTTAGCTTGAAGGTGCTCTACGCACCAGACGGCCGCATCTTAGGTGCCCAGGCAATTGGAACCGACAAGGTCACGAAGCGTATCGACATCATCGCCACGGCCATCCGCTTTAACGCCAAGGTCAATGAACTAGCCGATGTAGAAGTTGCCTACGCACCACCATACGCCTCTGCTAAAGACCCGGTTAACTTTGCCGGCTACATTGCGGACGACTTGCAACACGGCCTCGTCAAAACGATTCAATGGCATCAAGTCGACGACCTCCTCGCTAGCGGGGCGACCTTCTTGGATGTCCGGAACCCCGATGAATTATTGGCCAATCCCAAATTACCGGGCGCCATCAACATTCCGCGAAACCAAATTCGGGACCGCTTAGGCGAACTGCCAGGTGACAAGCCAATCTACGTTTACTGCGCGGTTGGCCTGCGGGGGTATAACGTGAGCCGAATCCTCACCCAAAACGGCCTTGACGCCTACAACTTAGACGGTGGGCTGAAAACTTACCGGACGTCGCAGTATGACCCAGTGATCAGCAGCCAATCTTAGTTGAAGAAGTCACCGAACCAATCGCTGAAACACCAACACCAACGGCCCCTTCAGCAAATACCCCTCACGTTGACCTCGACGCCTGTGGCCTCCAATGCCCCGGCCCAATCGTGAAGGTCAAGAATCAAATGGCCGATATGCCGGCAGGAAGCACCGTCACGGTCACCGCGTCAGACTTCGGTTTCCACAAAGACATCGTGGCGTGGGCCCAAGCAACCGGTAATCAGGTTATGACTAACGAAATCCAGGGTAATCAAGTTGTCGCCACCCTGCAAAAGGGCGCGGCAGCCCCAGCGGCTCAGGCGGCCGGTAATACGATTACGACTACTAAGGAAGGCACGACCATCGTGGTATTTGACGGTGACTTCGACAAAGCCATCGCCAGTCTGATCATCGCACAAGGGGCGGCCGCAATGGGCCAACCAGTCACGATGTTCTTCACCTTCTGGGGACTGAGCGTCATCAAGAAACCGGGCGTGAAGGTTCACAAGACGGGCCTAGCTAAGGCGTTTGACATCGCATTGCCAAAGGGCGCCAAGAAACTGCCACTTTCAAAGATGAACGTCTTCGGCGCTGGTCGGGCCATGATGAAGCAACTCATGCACAGCAACAACGTTGACCAACTGGAAACGATGCTCCAAAAGGCGCAGGACGCCGGCGTGAAGATGGTCGCTTGCACGATGAGCATGGGCTTGATGGGCATTGAAGAGGAAGAGTTGATTGACGGCGTTGAGTTCGGCGGTGTTGCCACCTACCTTGGGGATGCTCGGCAGCGGGGGACTAATTTGTTTATCTAGAGTGCAAGAGTGCGGAGCAAGGCTGTTAGAGAGCGGCGTGTAAACCGACTTTGGCAAAAGTGCCCGGTTTTTGGGCACTTTTACCAAAGTTGGCTTACACATAGCTCTCTGCCTTGCGCAGCACGCTTCGGCGCGGTAGCCAGAACGACCCACCGCCGACAAACCTCACCATCGAAGTTGACCTGCGGAAACGCAAGTTCTAGCGGCGCCGAAAACTACGTAATAGCAAAACACATCGCCCCAAACCACTCACCAAATAAATTCACTACAAAAACGGCGGCGTTGCCAAGCGAAAGCGAAGGCAACCAGCCAGCAAAACAAAAAAAGAAAAACGCCCGCCAACCACCTCCACCGAGATGCCTTGACGGGCGTTTTCTTTCCCCAAACCTTCTTCAAAACCGCTCAACCAAAATCTTTCTCCCCACCCACCCCCAAACTCTGCTAAACTAAACCTAACAAGTCTAAACCTCGAAAGGAAGCGATCCCATGACCAGTTTGGAACGGCGGTCACGAATCCAAGCAATACTCTCTGAAAGCGATCATCCGATTAGTGCAAGTACCCTAGCGAAGCAGTTTGGCGTTAGTCGTCAAACCATTGTGGGCGATGTGTCACTATTAAGAGCATCCGGCGACCCAATCATCGCCACGTTACGCGGTTACGAATACGATAAGGGTAACGGCAACGAAGCCATTCTCGTCTGTCGGCATTTTCCAAGCGACACCGCTAAGGAAATGAAGCTGATTGTCGACAACGGCGGCGTGATCAAGGACGTCATCGTGGATCATCCGCTATACGGTCACCTCAAGGGCGAACTCCAAATCAGCACGGTGGGCGATATCAACCTCTTCATGGGTAAGCTCAAACAACAGGAAGGCCACCTACTTTCCGAATTGACCGGCGGCGTGCATATGCATACGATTGGCTACGATACGCCGGAACAGCTTAAAGCGATTCGAACAGCATTGAAAGAGGCGGGGTTTTTGTATGAGTAGAGCGCGGAACGAAACGCTTTGGGAGCGGCGTGTAAGCCGACTTCAGTGAAAGCGTCTGGGCTTTAGACGGTTTTACTGAAGTTGGCTTACACATAGCTCCCAGTTTCGTGGAGCGCGTTTCGGCGCGGTAGCCAAAACGAACCATCACAAGCAGGCTTCACTAGGTAACCGACCTGCGAAACCTAAAGCTTCAGTGGCGCCGAAACTTATATAACAGCAAAACACGTCGTCTTAAGCACTCATCAACATTAAACCCAAAAACAGGTACGACCAAAAACGGTCGTACCTGTTTCACGTCACTTATATTCTAGGAGCTAAACGAGGTTTTTCTCGTTCTCCCACAAACTAATCGCCAAAATCACCAATTCCAAACTCTTCATATGCACGGCAACCACTAACAGCATGGCGACCAATAACCGTTGTTGCATGTGCCTCGCCCCCTTGACCGTTCAGTGCCATCGACGAAAATGAACGGGGGCAGACCGGGTTACGCGACGAAGACGGTGCGGTGGCTGGTCGTCACGTACTCGGCGCCGACCGGTTCATTGTAGATTTCTACCCCATTACGACTAAATAATTTTAAACCGATGATTTCGGTCATCGCTTGCTCAACCGTCCGTTGATCCAAGTTTGGTGCGGCTTTGACCAAGCCAAAACTATGAACCTTATCATCAGTACCTTTGAAGCGTAATTGTAACGTTGTCTTTGTTGTATCCATCATGTCCTCCTATGGCCTTAAACGGCTGCCTTGATCTTGATCACGTCATCGGTGGTTGTCAGTACCGCGGCTTCAAACGTCAGTCCGGTCAACGTTGCGATGATTTGGCCCATGCTTGAACCATCTGATCGGTTGGGCGTTGAACGATGTTGCTGAAGCTTTGGCGGACGATAACACCATCCGCATTTTTCATTAATAGGGTCAGGGTCGTTTTCTTCCAAATGTTGTTCATGTGTGAGTCTCCTCTTAAGGTATTTTGTAAGGTTGGCCAACTGCTTACACGTCTACAAACAAAATAGCGGCCAAAAGTGTCAACCAATCGCGAAAAATTCTTTTGGATTGGTTAACATTCCGTTGTGGGAGTGTACTTTTGGCGCTAAATTCGATATGATGATAGGTAGATTGTTTTATCGGGCATCCTAGGCACCGCGTTCATGGCGTAACCTGGTGATGTTAAACTAGTCGAACCCGTTTCCGCTAACGCATCGTTGGCTCGAAACGCTACTTCAAGGAGGCTTTTCCATGCAACGCGTTGTCTATCCAGCAATTTTTGATCCAACAGCGGTCATCAACCACATTCAAGTCACAGTTCCAGACGTCCCAAGCGTCAAGGTATTAGGCACCAACAATGCCGACGCCGTCTCAAAGGCATCAGACGCCATCGGCAAGGCACTGGCTAAAACGACTGAGGTCCCAGTACCAAGCGCCCCATTCGAATTAACGGTTGAAGCCGGCCAATCAATTAACTTTATTGTGTTGGATTTGGATGAATATCGGGAGAGTGCTAACTAACTCGGTTAGATCCCAGAATATAAGCTGAAAAAGTCATGAATTCCCGAACCTGGAATTCATGGCTTTTTTAGCTTATATGGCCGGGATCTGAGTTAGTTAGCACGTTTAGGCTAGATAACAGTGGTAAGGTTTAGTCACCATTACTACATAACTTCGAGTCAAGAAGTCCCTTCAATCCTTACAACACCAAACCCACCCTAACACCAAACTAGCCAGTACATTCAACCAAACCACTCCCCACAACTTCCCCTCACCCCAACAATCC
>NZ_BBAD01000044.1 GCF_001311075.1 Secundilactobacillus similis DSM 23365 = JCM 2765 | reverse complement strand
CAAAAAACGAACCAAAGCAAACACTGCTTTGGTTCGTTTTTAAGCAAGCTTAAGCCAAAACCTAATCTTGCGTTTCGATTTCGTGTGATAACACACCGTTGATAAACCGGCGAGAACGATCATCACTAAATTGTTTTGATAGTTCCAGTGCTTCGTTGACCGCCACGCGCTTTGGAATGTCAGTTTGATATTCCAATTCGTAGAAGGCAAGTCGTAAAATCACCAAGTCGGTTTTCGCGATTCGGGGTAACGTCCACCCAGTTGTCAGATACTTTTTGATCAAGTCATCCAACTGTGCTTGGTTCGTCAACACTCCCGAAACTAATTGATCCAGATATGGCGGTACCGTGACTGGTTCGTCATCGGAATCAGTCAATAACTGCCGGTAAATCACCTGTTTATCCGCCTCAGGATTAGCATTCATTGCAAAGAGCGTTTGAAAGGCCCGAACGCGAATCTGGTGCCGTGTTAACTCTTCTGTCACTTATCTTCACCATTTTCACTTTCATCGTCGTCATCAAACAGGTTATTTGGATCAACTGCTTGAGTCGTTTTTTCCGGAATCACGCCTTCAATATGAACGTTAACTTCACTAAGTCGTAAATCTGTCATAAACAGTAACTGTTGCTTGACCTGCTCTTGAACAGCCAATGCGACTTTCGGCACCGACACACCGTAATTGAGATAGGCATACACATCAACGGACAACGTTTCATCCGTGAATGACAGCTTAACGCCCTTACCGCGTTCTTTTCGGCCAAATAATTCGTTAACACTGTTCGCCAGCGAACCCCGCATCCGGGCAACCCCGTCTACGTTACTAGCAGCAATGCCAGCAATGATTTCAAGAACTTGTGGTGCAACTTCGATATTCCCTAAAGCGGGTTCAGTTGCCTCTAAAACAATATTGGTATCTTCAGCCAATGAGTGAGCCTCCGTTTCAAAAAAAGGTCAGATGCTTAGGCACGTGAAATGTAAGAACCGTCTTGCGTGTTGATTGATAACTTGTCGCCTTCGTTAACGAAAAATGGCACTTGAACAACTAAACCAGTGTCCATCGTTGCGGGCTTTGAACCACCAGAAGCGGTGCTCCCCTTGATGCCTGGTTCAGTTGCGACAACCGTCAAAACAACCGTGTTAGGTACTTCGATGCCTAAGGTTTCGCTACCATATTGAACTAAACTAACTTCCATGTTTTCTTGCAAGTAGAGTAATTCGTTCTTAATTGCGTCGTCAGGAACGGAAACTTGTTCGTAGTTGTCCATGTCCATGAAGACCCGTGAATCGCCGTCAGCGTACAAATATTGCATCTTACGGGTGTTGATTGGGGCTTGTTCCATCTTGCACCGGCCCGGAAAGTCTTTTCTTGAACGGCACCTGTCCGCAAGTTCTTTAACTTAGAACGAACAAACGCGCCACCCTTACCTGGCTTAACGTGCTGGAATTCAACAATCCGCCAAATTGCGTTGTCAACTTCGATAGTTAAACCGTTTTTAAAATCCGCTGTAGAAATAGCCATAACGATAAATTCCTCCTCAAAATCATTCAGTTATTATAATAGCAATTATACGCGTTAGATTGCAAGCTAGCGACTGAATTAATTCCCTATTTTATAGGATAATTAATCCGGTATCACTCGCTGTCAAAACTTCGCCATGCGTTGCTTGTACCAAAACGTCATCTTCAATGCGAACACCACCAACATTGGGTAGGTAAATCCCAGGTTCAACGGTAACAACTTGATTGACCTGTAGTGGTGTTTGTGCGCGCGTATTAATGTCCGGTCCTTCGTGGATCGCCAGGCCGATTCCGTGACCAGTTCCGTGGTTGAAATAGGAGCCGTAACCGGCCTCAGAAATAATTTGACGGCCAATTTGATCTAATCGCTGCCCGATCACGCCTGCTTGAACAGCTTCAATAATCGCACGTTGCGCGTCTTGGACAACCTGATACACTTCTTTTAACTGCGTCCCAGGATTCCCAACCGCAACGGTTCGCGTCAAATCTGACGTATAGCCGTCAACGAAGTAGCCAAAATCAATAGTCACAAGTTCGCCAGCTTGAATCAACTTATCACTGGCAGCCCCGTGCGGCAATGCCGATCGATAACCACTGGCAACAATCGTTTCAAAGCTCGGCCCACTTGCACCTAACGTTTTCATGATGCAATCGAGTTGGTTCGCAACCCACCGTTCGCTGACCCCCGGTTTGATAACGGGTAAGAGTTTTTCAAACCCTTGGACCGCTAATTTAGCAGATCGAGTGAGTATCTCAACTTCTTCAACCGACTTAATCGTTCGCAACCGTTCAATTACTGCATCGACTGGTACAAGGACCATGCTTGTCAACTGCTTTAACCGAGCGAAAGTCCGGTAGGCAAGCTGATCCTCGAATCCTAGGGTCGTCACTTGGTGCTCGTGAGCTAACCGAATTGCCACCTCAAGATAGCTACGCGTAATGGCCACCTCAAATGGGTGTGGCGTTGCAGCAAGCGCCGTTGCGTACCGATCATCCGTGACGAGAATCGTTGTTTTAGCCGTCACCAAGACGAGACCATCACCATCAAAACCAGTGAGATAGCCCATATTAACCGGATCCGTCACTAATAACGCATCGATGCCTAATTGTTTAAAGGTTAGTTGCAGCTGTTGGAGTCGAGTTTCCACGTTATCCGCCTCGATTTGGAGAATTTTTTCAAAATAAAAAGGCCCCAGGGGCCTTTTTATTGTTATCTTGCTGCGGCTTCTGATACTGGGTATACAGAAACTTGGCGCTTGTCACGGCCCTTACGTTCGAAGCGAACGACACCGTCGACCTTTGAGAATAACGTATCATCGTTACCACGAGAAACGTTAACACCTGGGTAGATGTGCGTCCCACGTTGACGGTAAAGGATTGATCCGCTGGTAACAGTTGAACCGTCAGCAGCCTTCGTACCGAGACGACGTCCGGCAGAATCACGACCGTTGGCAGTAGAACCGCCCCCTTTATGGTGAGAGAAGAATTGTAAGTTCATTTCTAACATTGAGTTTCACCTCCATAAAAGATTTATCGAATTAGGATGTAATCCGAATATTGTTTTTCAACATCTAAAAGTCCATTTTCAAAACTTTGTAACAACGCCTGACTGATCCGTTCTTGGATGTAGTCATCAACTGGTGGCATCCGGAGACTTAAAAAGCCGCCTTCATCCGGCTTCGATACCACGATTGGGGTAACCGAAGCGACGGTTGATAATCCATTGACGGTACTGATCGATAAGGCAGATACAGCGGCACAGACGATATCACTACCGTAAGGGCCACTATCCGCATGACCGGTCAGCTTAAAGCCGACAATCCGATTAGCGTCATCGTGTTCAAATGTTGCTTGTATCATTGTGAATCACCCACATTAATTAGGCGTTGATTGCGTCGATAACAACCTTGGTGTATGGTTGACGATGACCAACTTTAGTGTGTTGACCCTTCTTAGGCTTGTACTTGAAGGAAACAACCTTCTTTTCACGGCCTTGCTTTTCAACAGTCCCGGTAACAGTTGCACCATCGACTAATGGGGCACCAACCTTAGTGGCGTCACCACCAACGAAAACAACTTGGTCAAAAGTGACCTTGTCGCCTGCCTTGGCGTCTAACTTTTCGACGTAAACAGCTTCACCTTGTTGAACACGGTATTGCTTACCGCCAGTTACGATAATTGCGTACATGTATGTGCACCTCCTTCATAAAAGTTTCACTCAGACTCGCCGAGAACAAGTGTCGGTTAACACCGAACTTAAAACTTGGCCCGTGCGGTTGTAGCTGTGGAAGTCCACAAATACAACAAATTGCATTTTACTAGAAAAAACGACCAACGTCAACCCTTTCAGGTCCTAAACTTAAAACTTTCTGAAAAAGTGTTGCCGTTCTTGAAGCCGTTCCGCCGTATCTTGTGCACTGAGTTGAGTGAGTTCCGTTATAATTGCTTGTTTTAATTTTGGACTGCGTAACCACGCGTCCGGAATAATTCGGTGAATCGCATGTTGCTTCAGTAGCCATTCTGGGGTGAGTCGCATCAGTTCAGCGGCTTCATCAGCCCGATGCGCATCCTTCCACATGATTGCAGCGAACCCTTCTGGAGATAAAATCGAATACATACTATTTTCTAACATCCAGATTTGATCTGAACAAGCCAACGCTAAGGCACCGCCCGAACCGGCTTCACCAATAATAATGGTTAATATTGGAACGGTGATTGCTAACATCTCGCGGATGTTCTTGGCAATCATCTGCCCCTGACCGGCTGCTTCGGCATCCGCTCCAGGATAAGCCCCCGGCGTATTGATCAACGTTATAATAGGAAAGTTTAACTTTTCCGCTAAATGCATTACTCGAAGCGCCTTACGATAGCCAGCGGGTTCGGGGCTCCCAAAGTGAGTCGCTAACCGTTCTTCAAGGGTGTTGCCCTTTTGGGTCGCAATGATTGCCACCGACTGGCCGTTTAAAGTTGCTAATCCAGCAATAATTGCGGAATCATCACCCGTTAACTGGTCACCATGGCATTCAAAAAAATCATCGACTAACGCTTCGATGATTTCGGTTGTATTGGCCTTTTGATCGCTTCGAGCACCAGTTACGATTTGTGAGGTTTGTGTCATTTTATGGTCCCCCATTTCGGTGCGTTAAAAATCGTCAGTAACTGACCCAGACGTTTGGCAAGTTGATCACGAGGCACAATTTCATCAATGAAGCCGCGTTTTAAGCTATTTTCAGCACTCTGAAAATCGTCCGGTAACTGCTTATTGATGGTTTGTTCGATCACCCGTTTGCCCGTAAAACCAATCAGCGCCTGTGGCTCAGCTAAGGTGATATCCGCTTGCGTCGCAAAACTAGCGGTGACCCCGCCAGTCGTTGGGTCCATCAGAACCGAAATATACGCAAGACCGGCATCACCATGCTGGTTGACGGCCTGAGAGATTTTCGCCATCTGCATCAGCGAATAAATGCCCTCTTGCATCCGCGCACCACCAGAGGCGGTCAGGAGCACCACCGGTAGTTCTTGCTCAGTTGCCCGCTCAAATAACCGGGTAATTCGCTCACCATTGGCGGTTCCAAGACTCCCCATGATGAATAACGGGTCCATGATTCCCAACGCCGTCTGTTGACCATCGATCGTTGCAAGGCCAGTGAGCACCCCATCTTTAAGATGAGTGGTGCTCTGGGCTTTTTTCAATTTCGCTTCGTAATCCGGAAATTGTAGTGGATCATCAGAACTAATGTCGGCATCCCACTCCTCAAAGTGCTTCGTCAGCATCTTAAGTCGCCGGTGTGCCGTTACTCGAAACCCGTACCCGCACTCTGGACAAACTCGGTACTGGCCAGCTCGTTTAAAGTAAAAACTGGCGTGACACCGAGGGCACTGCATCCAAATACCATTAGGCACCTGTGCTTGGTAGTGTTTCAAAATCGATAATGATTCCGATGAAAACCGCTTGACGTGTTCACCAAACGACATTACGACACCTCCTTAACCAATTGTGATTTAAATCTTGGTAAGAAAGCTTCTGTTACATAGTTCGTCGTCGCCGTACCCGCTTGCACAGTCGGATCGCTTAACAGTGCCGTTAAAAAGAGTTGGTTGGACGCAATACCACTTAACTCAAATTCAGACAACGCTTCAGTCAACTTGGCTAAGGCTTCAGCATAAGTACCGCGTGGGCAATTAACTTAACCACCATAGAATCGTAAAATGGTGAAATCATATCACCACTGGTAATGCCACTATCAACCCGAATACCGGGGCCACCTGGTAATTTCAGTTGCTTAACGACCCCAGCTTGTGGCATAAAGTCCAAGTTCGGATCTTCGGCATTGACCCGCGCTTCAATTGCAGCGCCATTCAGTTGAATGTCGGCCTGTTCAAATGGTAATGGTTCACCGGCAGCAACGCGAATCTGTTCTTTGACGAGATCCACGCCGGAAACGGCTTCGGTAATCGGGTGTTCAACTTGAATCCGGGTATTCATTTCCATGAAGTAGAAATGGTGGTCTTGATCCATCAAGAATTCAATCGTTCCGGTGTTGAGGTACCCGATTTGAGTCGCCGCCCGAACCGCAATCTGCTGTAACGTTTCGCGCTCAGTTGCCGTCATCGTCACGCACGGACTAATTTCAAGCACCTTTTGCTGTTTACGTTGCAGTGAGCAATCCCGTTCCGGAAACGCCACCACGTGACCAAATTGATCTGCAAACACCTGAACTTCAATGTGCTTAGCCGGCGCAACAATTTTTTCCAAATACATCCGGCTATCGCCAAATGACAA
Source organism: Secundilactobacillus similis DSM 23365 = JCM 2765 (assembly GCF_001311075.1). Classification (GTDB taxonomy): domain Bacteria; phylum Bacillota; class Bacilli; order Lactobacillales; family Lactobacillaceae; genus Secundilactobacillus; species Secundilactobacillus similis. Next base: position 19,774 of record NZ_BBAD01000044.1, on the reverse strand, counting down.
TTCAGCTTCCTGAGTTGCGTCCCGGTAAGCTAAAGACAGCTCATCCGGCGCTTCCACACGACGAATGCCTTTACCACCGCCACCAGCGGCCGCTTTCAACATCACAGGGTAGCCCACTTGATCGGCAATCGCTAAGGCATCGGCCTCATCCTTTAAAAAGCCGGTACTGCCAGGAATAACTGGCACGTCAGCCGCCTGCATTTGACTTCGGGCATTGGCCTTGTTACCCATCAACGCGATGGTTGCGGGTTTGGGACCGATAAACGTAATCTGGCACGTTTCACAAAGTTCGGCAAAATCCGAGTTTTCCGACAAGAAGCCGTACCCCGGATGAATCGCTTGGGCGCCGGTTAACACCGCTGCACTCACAATGTTTTGCATATTGAGATATGAATCGGCAGGCTGTGGCCCACCAACACAAACAGCTTCATCCGCTAACTTGACGTACTGAGCATCCGCATCCGCCGTTGAATACACGGCTACTGATTGAATACCAAGTTCCCGTAATGCCCGAATAATCCGTACAGCAACTTCCCCACGATTGGCAATCAATACTTTTTCAAACATGCTTGTCACCTACCCGATCATGAAGGTGAGGTCTCCGGAGCAAACTTTGTGGTCATCAACGTAGGCGATTCCGTGACCGAGCCCTGCGTTACCGCGAACCTTATCCAAAGTTACTTCTAACCGAAGCGTATCACCAGGCTTAACCATCTGACGGAATTTGACCCGCTTTAACCCACCAAAGTAAGCCGTCTTGCCCTTAAATTCATCAAGGGTCAACAGGGCAATCGCCCCGGCTTGTGCCATGGCTTCAACAATTAAAACGCCAGGCATCACTGGGTTACCAGGAAAATGGCCTTGAAAGAAGGCTTCGTTGACCGAAACGTTCTTCTTGGCAATGACACTTTCCCCTGGCACAACGTCCAATACCCGATCCACTAACAGCATTGGGTAACGGTGTGGTAAAATTTTTTGAATCTCAACAACGTCTAACGTTCTTGGTTCTCTTGCTTCTTCTGACAACTTCGTTCACCTCATTTAGATACTTTAAACAGTGGTTGATCAAACTCAACGACTTCTTCGTTTTCAACTAAGATCGACGTAATCGTTCCAGCAACCTTACTCTTAATTTCGGTCATCATCTTCATGGCTTCAATCACACAAACCACTTCACCAACTTGAACCATGTCACCAACCTGCTTGTATGCTGGTTTATCTGGTGACGGTTGTAAGTAGATGACGCCGACAAGCGGTGCCTTGATTGCTTCTTCATTGGCGGCTGAATCAGTTGCTGATTTAGCCGGTTTAGTCGTATCGGCCGCGGTCACCGCTGGCACGTTACTCGTTGTTTCTGGTGCTACCGCTTTGACCGGTGCTTCACTCGCTGAATGTTGCGTCGTTCGATTCTTATTCAGGTACAGGTGAAGATCTTGGTAGTTTAAATCAATTTCACGAATATCGCTGGCGTCAATTTGATCAATAATGGCTTGAATTTCTTCCAAAGTCATGACTAATCCGCCCACTTTCTAAACGCTAATACGGCGTTGTGACCACCAAACCCAAAGGAATTGCTGATAGCATAATCCACAGCGGTGTTGCGGTTATCGTCGTTGACTAAGTTGACGTCACAGTTAGGATCTTGTTCCGTCAAACCAACGTTAACTGGTAACTGACCAGCTTGAAGGGCTGAAATCGTGGCAACTGCTTCAATTGCGCCCGCAGCACCTAGCAAGTGTCCCGTCATACTCTTGGTACTTGAAACCAACACATCACTATCTTGGCCAAATACTTGGTTGATAGCAGCCGATTCCGCACTATCGTTGCCCATCGTTGCAGTCCCATGTGCGTTGACGTAACCCACTTGCGCTGGCGTAACGTCTGCTTCATCGATAGCTAACTGCATTGCTCGCGCAGCTTGTGTCCCGGCTGGATCTGGTGACGTCATGTGATAAGCATCTGAGGTTGCACCGTAACCCACAACTTCACCTAAGATTTCAGCACCACGCGCTTGGGCATGTTCGAGCGATTCCAAGATCAATGTCCCGGCACCTTCACCCATCACAAAGCCCAGCCGATTGGCGTCAAATGGTAATGAGGCTTTGGTTGGATCCGTGGCCGTTGACAACGTTGACAATGCCGCAAAACCGGCAATCCCAATTTCGTTGATGGAGGCTTCAGAACCACCAGTAATCATCACTTGCGCGCGACCTTCCTTAATTTGACGGAAAGCTTCACCGATAGCGTTGGTCCCTGAGGCACAGGCCGTCACGATGGTGGTACAAATGTTCTTAGCGTGGTAACGAATCGCAATGTTACCCGAGGCCATGTTCGAGATCGCCGTTGGCACAAACATTGGCGATACCCGTTGAGGGCCCTTCTCATTCATCTTAGTAACCTGTTCTTGAATGGTCGTTAAGCCACCGATTCCAGAGCCGTAGATCACACCAAGCTGTTCAGCTTCCGTATTCTCTTCAGTGATTCCGGCTTGTTCAATCGCTTCGGCAGTTGCATACACCGCGTACTGACTGAAGGTATCCATCCGCCGAAGGTCCTTTTTACCTAACCGAGTCAATGGTTCGAAATCCGTTAATTCCCCAGCCAACGTAATGCCCGTTTCACTCGCATCAAAGTGCGAAATTGGGTTAAACCCAACCTTCGAAGCAGCTAAACCTGCTTGAAATTCATGGACATCATTGCCGATTGGCGTGAGTGCCCCCATTCCTGTAATCACAACTCTTGGCATAGTAATCGCTCCTTATTGCATTGTTAAACCGCCGTCAATGGTGACGGTTTGTCCGGTAACGTAATCATTTTCTGCTAAAAACAGGGCAGCGTGCGCCACTTCTTCAACCTGGCCAAACCGCTTAAGTGGAATTTGGGCCAAAATGCCGTCTTTCACCTTATCACCCAATTGGGCCGTCATGGCGGTATCAATCATTCCGGGTGCAATGGCGTTGCAACGAATGCCCCGCATTGCGGCCTCTTTGGCAACCGATTTGGTTAAGCCAATGATGCCCGCCTTACTAGCAGCGTAGTTGGCTTGCCCGATATTACCAGTTAAGCCAATGACACTCGCTAGGTTAATAAACACGCCTGAACGCTGCTTGTACAATGGTCGCAAGCAGGCCTTGATCACGTTAAACGTTCCGGTCAAGTTCGTATCGATCACGGTTGCAAAATCATCGGTACTCATCCGATTGAGCAACTTATCGTTAACGATTCCCGCGTTGTTCACGACAACGTCAAGGTGATCAGTCACCGTGTAAATTTGGTCGATCATCGCCTTCACCGTATCAGGTTGGTAATGTCTGCTGAGATATCCCAACAGTCAACTCCCAACTGCTTAATGGATTGCACTGTTTCTTCACTAGCCGCATGGCGACCATTTAACACGATTGCCGCACCCTTCTTCGCAAAGGCCTGCGCAATTGCAAGGCCGATGCCCTGCGTACTCCCCGTGACGAGGACGGTTTTTCCTGAAAGTTCCATCGTTACTTCCCTTCCAACACCTTTAACGTGTCTTCAAGTGTTTCAAGACTATCAACATGGCAGTAATTAAGGCCCTTAACCGTTTTCCTTGCAAAACTCGTTAACGTCTTCCCCGGTCCCAACTCGATCACCGTATCCAATTGACCATCAAGCGTTTGTAACGCGGTGGCAAAGTGGGTCGTTGACACAAGTTGGGTCGTTAAAGTCGTCGTCATGTCTGCCGTAACAAATGGCTGTTGGGTCGTATTACTGATCACTGGGAACTGACCATCTTGCCAGTTGGTTTTTAAAAGCGCTTCGTGAAGCGGTGCCTGTGCCGGTTGCATCAGTGGGGTATGAAAGGCGCCACTCACGTTTAACGGCACGATTCGCTTCACGTCATGTTCAGTGAGGTAAGCGGTCGCCGCTTCAACGGCAGCGACTTCCCCACCAATGACGACTTGCTTTGGCGTGTTCACGTTGGCGATCGTTACGATGCCTTTCGTTGATGCGGCTTCACACGCTTCTTTAATCAAGTCCAAGGGCGTGTTCATCACAGCGGCCATTTGACTCGCCGTTTGTTCACTAGCTTGTTGCATCAATTCACCACGTAATTTCACCAACGTCAACGCGTCATCAAGGGCCACGTTACCCGCACAAGCCAAGGCACTGTATTCACCAAGACTAAGACCGATTCCCGCAACCACGTTGTCTAATTGTGGTTGGAGCACCTGATACAGGGCTGCACTCATGGCAACGATTGCTGGTTGGGCATACTGCGTCTGGTTGAGTAACGTTTCTTGGTCAGCGTCAAAATACAGTTTGGGTAAGTCAATCGACAACACGTCACTCGCATGATCGATTGCTGCCCGATAAGTTGCATTTTGCTCGTACAATGATTGGCCCATGCCCGTTTTTTGAGCACCCTGACCGCTAAATAATAATCCGATTCGCACCTTATTCACGTCCCATCAACTGATTGGCTTGGGTATAGACGTCCGCTAAAATGTCGGCGGCTGATTCTGCTTTAGTCACCATGCCGGCAACCTGACCAGCCATATAGGCGCCGGTCGTGGCATCACCAGTCAACACGGCATTTCGAAGACTACCATTTCCAATTTGTTCAACTTCAGTAAAATCAGGATGTGCCTTCGCAGCTTCCGCCTTTTCTAGGCGCATAAACTGCTTGGCCATCTTGTTTTTAAGCACTCGGGCTGGATGACCAGCATATTCACCGGTCACGACCGTGTCGATGTCCTTAGCCTTTAAAACCGCTTGTTTGTAGTCAGGATGAATCTTTGATTCAGTGGCCACCAAAAAGCGGGTTCCCATCTGCACGCCAGCAGCGCCTAGCATAAAAGCCGCGGCTAAGCCACGACCATCAGCGATACCACCGGCAGCAATCACAGGAATGTCCACTGCGTCAACAACTTGTGGCACCAGCGCCATCGTTGTCAGTTTGCCAATATGACCACCTGACTCCATGCCCTCTGCCACAACGGCATCCGCACCGACCCGTGCCATCCGTTTAGCTAACGCAACTGACCCCACAACTGGAATCACTTTGATGTTAGCAGCCTTAAACGCTGGTAGATACCGGGATGGATCCCCGGCACCCGTCGTCACAACGGTAATGTTATCCTGTTCCGCCAAAATCACCTCAACCACGTCAGCCACGTGTGGCGACAGTAGCATAACGTTTACCCCAAAAGGCTTATCCGTCAGTGACTTGGCAATTTGAATCTCGTCGTGAACGACTTGACCAGAAGCGTGGCCAGCACCGATGATTCCCAGACCGCCGGCATTTGAAACCGCAGCAGCTAATCGACCATCAGCGACCCAGGCCATCCCACCCTGAAAAATCGGGTAAGTCAGACCGAGTGATTGCATAAATGGCTCTAACGGCATTAGTCTTGTTCCTTGCCTAATTGGGCTTCAACGAACTTCACTAAGTCAGACACTGTTTCAATGCCTTCTTCAGTTTCAATCTTGATGTCGAATTCGTCTTCGATTTCGTTGATCACTTCAAAGATGTCCAAGCTGTCAGCATCTAAGTCTTGCTTGATGTTAGTGGTCATCGTTACCTTTTCAGCATCTTCACCAGTTTGTTCTACGATAATTGCTTGTACCTTTGAGAAAATTTCGTCGTTAGTCATAATATGTTATCCCCTTAATTAAATGTGTTTGAGTTGTGTGTTTAACTTAATTTAATACTGAATCAATTGAGTGCCAATCGTCAGGCCACCGCCAAACCCGCTTAACGCAATGGTTTGGCCACGCTGAATCGTCCCGTTGCGAACTGCTTCATCCAATAAAATTGGGACGCTAGCAGCTGATGTGTTGCCATAATTAGCAACATTGCTCAGAAATTTATCGGTTGGCTGTGCCAGTCGTTTCGCAATTTGATCAATGATGCGTTGATTAGCTTGATGAAGCAAAAAATAATCAACGTCCTTAACCATTAAAGAACTTGCGGTAACCGCCCGTTCAATTGAACGGGGCACATCGTGCGTTGCAAACTTGTAAACCGCACGACCATCCATTTCAAAATAGCGTTGATGAGGATCAGTCGCATCCGTTGCAAACGGTGACGTCACAGGTTGGTACCCTGCCGTTAACCGGTCACCTAATTCACCAAGTGTCTGCAAGTCGCTGGCCAAAAACTGGGAGGCTGTTTCATCAGATTGCTCCAACAACACTCCACCAGCGCCATCGCCAAACAAAACAGCCGTTGAACGTTCCTGCCAATCAACTAGCTTAGACAAGACTTCGCCGCCAATTAATAAGCCGCGATGACAGTCACCAGCAAGTAGATCCTTAGCAACCCGAAGACCATAAATGAACCCGGAACACGCCGCGCTCAAATCAAACGCAAACGCATGTTGTGCGTGAATTCGATTTTGAACGATTGCCGCCGTTGCCGGTGTCATATAGTCTGGTGACATCGTCGCCACGATGATGAAGTCCAAGTCATCAGCTGACCACCCGGATTGCGCGAGTAGCTGCTGCGCAACCGATGTACATAAATCAGCCGTTGTTTGACCAGTTGACACATGGCGCTGTCGAATCCCGGTCCGACTGCTGATCCACTCATCTGAAGTATCCATGTACTGTTTTAACTCGTCGTTTAAAACCACCTTGTCAGGAACTTCATGGGCAGTTTGCACAATTCTAATTCCTGCCATTCAACTAAACTCCTTACTTGTTGATCGTTGAATCTGTAAATTCCAGAAACGCCTGAAGGTTCAGGAGCGCCTTTTCAATAAACTGAACTTGAACATCGTCCATGTCTTGAATAAAGCTTTGAACCATATGCCGATGAAACGACTCATGAGCCCGAAAAATCAACCGACCGCGTCTGGTCAATCCCAGCCGAACGAAGCATCGATCATCGTCACTTCGAAGCCGAACGACATACCCTTTTCGTACCAAATGGTTGACCATTGTGGTTAAGGTTCCTGGGGTAATTCGCAACTGTTGCGCCACCTGCGACGTCGTCTTATGTTCATACATCGTAATGGCATCAATGGCGTGAACTTCCTTGATTGAAATATCTTGAAACCGACTCTTTTTCAGTTCGAGTTCTTCAACCCGTAAAATATCACCGTAAACCGTTGTCAACAATTGATTGATTCGCTTGATCGTTGAATATTCCACTGATACACCACCTATTTCGATTATCAAATAGTTCCAACATCAAAATAATAGCAGTGAGAAAGCCCCTCGTCAATCGGTTGTGCGCTCTGGCTCAACGATAAACATTAGTTCAGCAGTGAGGACAACTTCGTCCTTGACAACCGCTTCACAGCTAACAACGCCCATATTGTCACGTTGCTTCTTCATCTTTACTTTCAGTGCTATCTGATCAGACGCTTTAACGTCCTTTAAAAACTCGGCTTTAGAGATTCCACCCAAGTACGCCGTTTTATGCGCAAACGCTGGCGACTTTAAAATCAAAATCGAGGCTGCTTGTGCTAACGACTCAACGATCAAAGCTGAGGGCATGATGTATTCGCCCGGACGATAACCGTTCACGAAACTTTCATCTGCCGTAACATTCTTAATTGCCGTGATTGATTCACCGGCTACTAATTCGGTCACGCCGTCCATGTAGAAAATCGGAAAGCGGTTTGGAATTAGTGCCTGAATCTCTTGAGAAGTGAGCTGCATCGGTAACTCGACACCTCCTTGACAAAGTATTTCAAACATCAAAGTATTTGATGGCAGTATATTATTCTAATTTTGGGTAATTTGTCAACCCTTCCCCTGTAAACTGGTAATTACAAGCCGTTAAAACGCTTAATATACCGGGAATTTGCGCAATTTGGAAAAATAGTACTTTGAGTATCAAACTATTTACCCAATTAACTTGATTATCAAGGGGCTTAATCATTAACCGTTTTCCAGACTTTTCCGAGGTTGTTCCCCTGATTATCGGCCAGTCATTAGACCAATTATCCGCCGTTTTAACCGTCCTGTATTTGCCGATTTTAGTCTAAACTTCTGATTTAGATTATCTTAAATTTATAAAAAGTCGAGATTTACCCACACTTTTTTCACAACTTTCCAGTATAATTAAGGTATCAACTAAAGGGAGTGATACGTATGTCTGATCATAAATTTGATGACCACTCAGCAACAATTGCAACGAGCACCATTTTAAAGGCGCTTAACGATGCCCCGACGACACGCGACCTTGATGATGCGACTAGTAAACAGTACGCGACAGCCCTGGCAGCCATTTTAAACGACGAAACCGTCAAACGTTCGTTAGTTCGGATTGTGGTTCAAGAAATTGATTACTTACGTGATACGGATCCCGAAAAACATTTACCTGATCATCACACTCGAACTTCAATCGTAAAACTAGACTGAAAAGCGTTGCCGCTGGCGGCGCTTTTTTAGTGCCTGATTTTTATAACTTACTCATTGTCGCCTTTTCCGAATGTGTTTAAGTAACCGTTTTCTTACTATATATTTCTTGTTATAATGGAAAGTAAGCTAACTTAGATTGAGGATGTGATCAGTTTGAAGAACCAACAACCAATTGATGATAAAACGCTCCAACGCGAAATCACACAGCGTCAGGAAGCCGCCGATGAAATGATCGGCTCAAGTGCCGTTCCCCTGGGTGATTTGTTAAACAAGAAGTTTCTTCGCGAAAACACCACTGCCCATAATTTCGAGGAATTCTGGGACCGGGGTCATTTTAAGGATGATGATCCTAGTAACGCAACGCCGGAAGAACTCGATGCCTATGTGGCATCAGTAAGTGACTTTGCGACGTATCATGATTTATTGGATGCGGCTTCTAAGGCGTATATCATTCATAAGCTTGAGTTGGATAAACATTAGTCTATTTAGGAGCACTTCTGTTAATGAAGTGCTTTTTTGTGTCGCTGCTACTTTCCTTTCAGCTTTTGATGGTACACGAATTTTTCAAAATTGGTTGGTATTGCTGATGACACACTAATTATTTGCATATGATTTTTGTGAAGTAAGGGTTAAAATATACTTATAAGCGTAAGCGCTTTCTAAGCAACCTATGTATCAATCATTATGATAGAAAGCTCACCTATTTTCTAATACTGACTTCCAGTTATAACTGCTTGATATTAATAGGTCATAAATTAATTATTAAGGAGAGGTTATCATGGACAAGAATGAATTCGCGTCAAAAATCAAAGGCTTTAGCTGAGCAAATTGAAAACTTCCAAAACAAGTTAAATACAGAAGAAGCAACTAAGAATGCCCTGATCATGCCCCTATTTTCAGATTTAGGTTACAACGTTTTCAACCCAACTGAATTTGTTCCAGAATTTACCGCCGATTTTGGAAGCAAAAAGGGGGAACGCGTGGACTACGCCATCGTGATGAACGATGAAGTTCAAATTCTTGTCGAAACCAAAGAACTCTCCGACAATTTAGAAAAGAAAGATTCACAGCTTTTTAGATATTTTACAGCTACAAAAGCTAAATTTGGTATTCTTACAAACGGGGATACTTACAAGTTCTACACTGATCTCGAACAACCAAACGTAATGGATGAGCCCCCATTCTTGACCATCAAAATATCCGCAATTAAAGACTCTCAAATCAACGAACTTTTTAAATTTACTAAAGATAATTTTGATGTAGACAGCATTACCGATAGCGCTTCTGACTTGAAATACGTTGGTCTAGCTCAGGAATATTTTACACAACAGATGAATCATCCTGATGAGGAATTTGTCCGCTTAGTACTCTCACACATTTACGATGGCATCAAAACCCAACAAGTAATCGAACAATTTACCCCAGTAATAGCAAAGGGACTAAATCAAATCATCTCCGAACAAGTCAGCAGCAAGTTAAATCATGCGCTCAATCAAACTACCCTAGATACGTCCGAAAATGAACAGGACACACCTACTACATCTTCAGAAAAAGAGCGAAGTTCCATTGTTACTACCCCCGAAGAACTTGAATCATACGCCGTGGTCAAACTTATTATCCGTGATGTAATGGATACGAATCGGATTGTTTACCGAGATAACCATAGTTACTTTAATATCCTAATCGATGACAACAACCGAAAATGGGTCCTTCGTGTTTTCTTCAAATCAACTCGTAACTTTATTGTTCTAAACGATGATGACAATACAGAAATCAACTTTGATTCGTCTGTAGACATCTATGATTATGCAGATCAAATTAAAGCCATTGCTGCAGAGTTTAAGTAACCTGCCATCCATGGTAAAACTGCGATACTTTTCCCTTTTATAATTCAAATGGAAAGGTTACGAATAATAACGCATAACCTGTAGGCACGTTCGAATCGACTTTTCCTCGTGCGACCTTCGAAAAAAGTTTGGGGTCGCACGAAATCCATACACCAATTACATTACCAACAAACAAAAAAATAAAGGGAACCCCGAATTAATGGAGTTCCCTTTAAACTGGATATAATTCACCTTAACTAACTTTAGTGTTTGCTAGTCGTGATCGTACATCCCAATCCCCAGCGGCGTTACGAACTGCGGAAAATCAGGCTTAAACGACTTGAGTCCCAGAGTCTTACTAAAGGCCGGAATAAAGTCTTCGAAGTTGATCGCCCCGCCAACAACGACAACCGGTTCCTCAACCGCAACCTTAGGCGCATTCTTAGTGATTGAGGCCATCTTTTCAACAACTGGCCGGATAATTGGAAAGACTTCGCGTTCCTTCTTATTATCCCGCTTCATCAGTTCAGCTTCGTCGGAACTAATATGGTAAGCCCCGCCAAGAACCAATGTCATATGGAACCCGCCGGTAGCTTCATCGATTACTTCAATCAACTTGCCATTTTTAAAGATGCTGACCCCGGTAGTCCCACCACCAATATCAACAACGGTCCCAGTTTCATCCGCAAAAACTTCGCCGCTGCCGTTGGTTCATCAACCACATGACGACAGATAAATTCAGCGGATTCGATGGCGTTGGCCACAATTTTGGCGCTACCTTCACCCGTACCAGGTGGAATGGCACCGCAGGCAGTGGTTAACTCAACCCCCAACACATCCTCTGCTTTTTGCTTTAACCGCCGTAAAATTTGAGTCGTTTCAACGAAGTTAACAATTAACCCGTCACGAACGGCGTGGTCGTATTCAAATGCCCCGTAAATGGGGTTATCCTTCTCATCCAAGACCGTCAACACAATTGATGACGTCCCCAAATCGATCCCACAACGCAATTTTTCGGTTGGTTTTACCTTTCGAATGGCCTTGTCGCTGTTAACGACCTTTGCGAATTGATCGAGTACTTGGTTACTTTTGGTTAGATTAGCGTGTTGCTTGTGTTGCTTGGCTGTCATAACATCCCATCCCTCAATTAAATTCTGAATTTGTTAATAGTATAACATAGAAATGAAAGCCCTTTCTTGACCTTTTTTTCACGAATTTAAGCCATTTTTTCAGAAAATAATGCTACGAGACCCCACAATTGTGCTAATAGTTAAAAAATGATAGCCATCGACTGAAATCAGTCAACGACTATCAAGGATAAGTCATTGTTTAGTTCACTTGTTCACTGCGCTTCCAGTAAAATAACTCGGCGTGTTTTCGCGCTTCCACCGCCTCGGCCTTAGTATCATAACTCTTCAATAAAACGTAGTGTCTGCGATACATCAGCCGTGCTAACCACTTTTGGGTCGCCTTATCAAAGGAAACCCCGACCACACCAGAGGTATTGCGTGGCGATTCCTTCAGCGAGGATACCATGATGCCATCCTTGTTCCGCAAGTTTTGCGTATTGCCCATGTTTTTGGTAAAATCCTTGTTTTCGATGTAGCGCTTCCGAGCTAGTTCTCGTCGTAAGCATCCACAACTTCGAACGTAACCGCCCCGAAGCCGTGACCCATCCACCACAACGACGTTGCCGCATGAACAGCGACATTCCCATAATAAATCAGCGTTACGAGGATCTTGTCCCTTTTGCTGAAGGACCGTTAAGCGACCAAACTGCTTACCCGTCATTTCAATTTTTCTACTCAAATTGATCTCCCCATCCTTACATTGACAGAGAAGTTCGTTTCCCCCCGAACCTCTCACTATACCAACTTCTATTTTGCGACTGCCACCTCCAAGGTATTGGACCAAATGCAGCACATTCCGAACAATCCATTTAAATTGTTCAGAAACAAACTAGTCAAGTCACAAATCGCTCAAAAAAATAGTCCATGTGCTTCACTACTTTGATTTCGCTTTATTTTATCAAGAATAAACCGGGATTTCAATTGAAAACGATTCATTTTTGCAACAACCATTTCGCGCCGTTATACAACACCGGTTGGGATTGCTTAAAAGCCGAACAATCAATCAAAAAATGACTGAATTTTACATGAATTATCCATTGATAGTTCAACCATTGGGCCTATACCGGTTACCTATACCAGTCACCTAAAAGCAATTAATAATTATCATTTTTCTTGCATGTTACTCCTTTTACGCAAACAGATTGATACTACTGACAAGTGATGTCTGCTCGCTCACGATAGTCGTTGACTTCATCCGGTCAATATCTTATAATTATACATGTTCGTTATGAATATGACGCAGTAGCTCAGCTGGATAGAGCAACGGTCTTCTAAACCGTAGGTCGAGGGTTCGAATCTCTCCTGCGTCAGTCAATCAGGGACAATTTTCCCTTTGTTACTTCAAAAACGCCGATGATTCGGCGTTTTTTATTTTTGCATTCTGAAATAACCTCATTTACCTCAACTTCGTCCAGCAATTGTTGGCGAGGTTGAAAAACTATCCCGCCTCGTACGCTTCATTTAACATCTTAATAATTTCGATTACTTGTTCTGGGCCTCGAATTTTAAATGAGGTTGTTCGATACACGCTGTGTTCATTGTGGCCGCTTGGCAGCCGTTTCGTAACCACGCCATCAATCGGAATACTTTCATAAATGTGACTCGGAACACACCTAACATTTAGACAAAAAAGATCTTCCATATCACCGATGTCGCGTGGATTGACTTTACCAATTAAAATTTTAAACTGATCTTTGCGATCCATTCTTAATTCACGTTGACGGGAGTCGTTAAAATAAGTACTGATAAACATAAAATATAACATTTATTATCCTTTCATTGTTCACATTGACTATCCGATTGTCACTAAAACAGGTAATATTAACTCACCTAGTAGTAACTACTCAAACGAAGTCGAATTTGTTTTTTAATACGACCAAATTTCTCATCTATCGTCAGGCATGCTCACGGTTAATGTCGACTGAGTCCTCTTCTTGAGGCTTTTTATTTTGGGCTTTTATGTCAATCACAATTCTTTGATTTCTGATCCGGCATCTCACACAATTCGGTCAATTTTATTCGCATTGGAAACGGGGTGCGCCAAAAGCCCATGAAAATAAATCAGCCGCTTTACATTTTGCTTGATATAATCAATTATTAAAATTGGTCTATACTCTCATTTAATGGCCAATATATACAACTCGGCATTTGCTTGTTTTAGAATATATAGCGCTTATAGCAGTCATTTGCATACTACATCTTTTTCAGTTATTTTCGTTTGAAATCTACATTCATTTCAAAAATCGCTACAAATAAATTCACAATTATTCTTAAAAATCGATGTTTTTTACTTGCATTTCGTAAGTCATCAACTGATAATGAAACTGTAACGTAATTGAAACTTAACTTTGGAGGGATTGCCATGGTCTTTATTAGTTTCATTGCTGTCTTGTTCGTTATCGCTGGCGCATGGGAACTTTACCAAAGCCACACTCGACGACTTGCGCAGTCCAAACATTTCGCCACAACGCGACGCAGTTATGTTCAAGCATTTTTCCGGTTAATTCACCTCAGCTAATTTAAAACTGCACCGCATAAAAAAGAAGTTCGCCGATCAATCGACGAACTTCTTTTTATACTAATCAGTTAATTGAAAGGATGCACTCGCTACCGTTTCAATTTCCGCTGGGGTCAGTTTAAGATCAACCAACCCCCACTTCAAGAACAGGTGCCAAGCGTGCTCAAATGCCGTTTGCTGGCGTTCAAACAACGCCTGATCGACGAAGTGTCGAATCGCTAAGTACTGCTGACTTAAACTCTTAGCTGGCCGTTTTGCCATCAGCGCTGTTAATTGATCGTCATTCATCACGATCAAGTGTGACCAAGTCTGCCGTGCTGCAACGTTGAAAAACGCCGTCATGGTCGTCACATACTGCGCAACCAAGTCATCATGGTCAGTCGGCGTTGGCGTTTCACCTAACCGGTACCAACCAACCCGCTTCGCTAAATCACCCAGGGCAATGTCCAACGCTACGTAATCAACGCGTAACCCCTCTTCAGGCCGAATCGCAACCTGATGCGTATAGTTAAACTGGGTGCGATACTGAATCGCCGACTGTAATAATTTTGCTAAATCAAGTGTCACAATAAGCCTACTTTCTAAAAGACCAACGCATCCGAACGAATTTGTAATTCATCCAGGTTATCTAGGTACCAATCGCGCAAAAAGTCGTACGTTAACAGCACTTTGAACCAAGACATCTTTTCATCTTGATCTTGGACCGTTAAGCCCCACTTGGCCTGGCCGCTAGCAGTATGACTCGCAATCGTTAACGTGACGTCTTGAGGAAGCTGCAATGTGGCCCCATCTTGGGCGTGCATCAACATGTAATCTTGCTCAGCCGCTGCAACGAAGAGCTTATCAACCACTTCGCTGGACAACTCATTGGCTTGAACATAGTAGAACTCTTGGTTGCTGGTATCCAACAAGTTAAAGTCAACGTCAAACCCAAAGTCCGTCTTCAATGATTGACCAAAATCAATCAATAACTGGGTCGTTGACAAAATTTGCTCATTTTCTAGCTTGTCGTGATAGGTAATGATAAACAGTTGCGTAATAGCTTTACTGTTCATCCGCATGACCTGACGCTTCAAATTCAGGTAGAACAGCACTTCGCCAGTGACTTGCTCGGTATAATAAACACCACCAGTATCGTCCGCAGGTTGAAAGGCAAACGTCCCTAAATCACCCATAGCAGTAATCTGTTGGGTCAAGTGCTGAGTGGCTTCATGTGATTGCAGGGTAATCAAATCACCCTTGTCGTGCAATTCAAGCAGGCGACTCATGAAAATTAAATAGTAATCCGCTGTGTTGTACTGGTGTGGGAAAGTCACGAAGTCACTGTCCAATACGTAGACGGACAATGCCTGAGCTGCTTCAACCAACACACTCGGATCTTTGGTGTTGATCAGTTGGTCCATCAGTTCGGTAAATTTGATCCCGGTTTGAAGACCTTCCTTAACCGCATCATTATAAGACAACAAACGCCCGCTGGTACTCAATGTTGATGGATCAGTTTCATTAATCATCGGCTACCACCTTGCCCTTCCCAATCAAGTTTGTAAGGTAATCGGTATACAAGCTTTGATTGTGTGATTCAAAATGGCTAAAGTCGTCAAACGTTTGTTGGATACTTTGTTTCTCGTAGTTGAGGATCGTGTCCTCCTTTGATAATTCGAGAATGCGCTCGTCGTTATCCTTAATTTGTTTATTGGCGTTCATTGCGGCTTCGTCCTCGTCCGCCAATTGAGATAATTGATCGACGAGTCCTTGGCGTTCTTCCTTAACTTTACCAGAATCCCAAGGCAAGGTGCTCTTTGAACTGACATCCTTTAACTGTTGCCGAAGATCATCTTTTTGACGATCACGGTCATCTTGTTGTGTGATCAACTTTTGGAGTTCAGCGCTCTTCGCCGTAATTTCAGCAATATTATCGGTGTTATAACGTTGATGGAGTGGTTCTAAATCAAAGGTTCGCTTCAACTTACCATACTCGGTTTCGTCAAATTCAAACGCCACGTTTAACACGTCAAGTTGACCAAATAACCGCCGATCCCACCAATTACCAAAGTAAATATCAAATTGCCCTGACGTCACTTCATCGTAGTAGAAGAATGGATAGGTCTTCCCCAAGTAGTCAATTAGATTTTGACTCAAGTAGTGACTCAGTTCATCGTGAACGTCACTCACTAACCCTGATAATTCGAGGGTTTGGGTCGTCGACCGAGATTTCTTCACTTCTCGATCATAACGCGTTTTATCAATTAATTCATAAATCTGCCGATCATCACCGTCGTGTAAAGCGGCCTGCAGCGTTTGTAGATAATTAATTTTTTGACTGATCGATAAATCTAACTGCGCTTGTGCTGGATTGATCTCTTCGCGTGGTGCTTCACTATTACTTTGCATATTATCCCTCGTTTACGATTTCTCATCATATGTAACTAGTTTAATGTTAACGGAAAATGTGAGTTTAATAAAGGCCTTTCATTAAAATACCCGGAAATTTTCCGTTTACTTCCGGTAGGCTACTGTCGACACCCCTCAAAGCTGTCACTTCCTATTTTATTACGACAACAAAAACAACGCCAATTCATTTGACTGAATCGGCGTTGTTTTAAACTTTTATAATCTTTTAGTGACGGGATTAGTACAATTCCATGTACTGATCACGTTCCCACTTCGATACTTGAGTGCGATAAGCATCGTACTCTAAGTTCTTAGCTTCGATAAAGCTTGGGTACAAGTGTGGCCCCATGGCCTTCTTCATCACTTCGTCAGCTGCCAGATCCTTCAAAGCGTTGTGCAATGTATCCGGTAAGTTGGTGATGTGGCTTTGGCTCCGTTCTTCAGCGTCCATCCGGTAGATGTTACGATCAACGCTTTCTTCAGGTTCGATCTTGTTTTTCAAACCGTCAAGACCGGCTTCCAAGACCGCTGCAATCGCCAAGTATGGGTTAGCAGCTGGATCCACGCTCCGGACTTCCAAACGAGTTGAAAGACCACGTGAGTTTGGTACTCGAATCAATGGTGACCGGTTAGAACCTGACCATGCCACGTAAACTGGGGCTTCGTAGCCTGGAACCAACCGCTTGTATGAGTTAACCGTTGGGTTACAGATAGCTGTAAAGCTCCGAGCATGTTCAAGCAACCCACCTAAGAAGTAGTAAGCATCCTGTGATAATTGCAACTTACCCTTTTCGTCATAGAAGCGTTGCCGTCCTTGTGGAAGAGTGACATGTTCAAATGCATCCCGGAACCGTTAATGCCAGCTAATGGCTTTGGCATAAAGGTGGCATAAAGACCGAACTTCCGAGCAATCGTCTTAACGACTAACTTGAAGGTTTGAATGTTATCAGCGGCTTGTAAGGCGTCCGCATACTTAAAGTCGATTTCATGTTGACCAGGTGCAACTTCGTGGTGCGCAGCTTCAACATCAAAGCCCATATCTTCCAAGGTCAAAACGATTTCACGACGCAGTTTTCACCTAAGTCCATTGGGGCCATATCGAAGTATGAACCGTTATCGTTCAACTTAGTCGTTGGTTTGCCGTTTTCATCCATCTTAAATAGGAAGAATTCTGGTTCTGGTCCGATATTAAAGTCAGTAAAGCCGGCTTCACGCATGTCGTTCAAGACCCGGATCAAGTTGTTCCGTGGGTCCCCAGCAAATGGTTTCTTGTCTGGCGTGTAAACTTCACAGATGACACGGGCGATCTTGCCACGATCACTGCTCCAAGGGAAAATCATCCAAGTTGACAGATCTGGGTAGAGGTACATATCACTTTCTTCGATGCGTACAAAGCCATCGATAGAAGAACCATCAAACATCAACTTGTTGTCGAGTAACTTCTCAAGCTGTGAAATTGGTACTTCAACGTTTTTGATTGTCCCAAACAAATCAGTAAACATTAACCGTAAAAATTGAACATCTTCATCCTTAGCCATTTGACGAATGTCGTCTTTGGTGTAATCGTGTTTTGGCATAAAATCGCTCCTTGAAAGATAGTTTTTAAAATCAGCAAGCCACAAAGTTAGTCAAGAGGTCGCTGTGAATGTAATGACGTTCCAACGCCGCGGTCAAAGCCACTAATGTTCAGAAATTCATCGTGGAGAATTCGTCTTACATCACTATCAGTCAAGTTATCTTCTCGCCGTTCAGTTGCGCGTTTCTTCTGTTGCTCGTAGATGGCCTTGATACCAGCCATGTTGATGCCTTCAGCTAAATAGTCCTTGATCTCTAATAACTGATCAATATTATTCAGCGATACATTCGCCGGTTACCATCAGTTCGTTTCGGAATCACTAATCCTTGTTCCTCATAATAACGAATCTGACGGGCAGATAATTCAGTAAGTCGCATGACCGTCCCAATTGGTAGAACGGACTTTGATCGTTGCAATTCTTTTTCTGTCATCACATTCACCTCCTTTTGCATGGTTCAATAATACCACGATTTTAGTCAGTGTCAACACTTCATGTAATGTTTTATAACATCATTTGGATAACCAATCTGTCATGGCGTCTTCAATTTGGTCCTTAGCCGTTGGATCCGCTAATAGATCAAACCATTGGACCGGAATCTGGTGCCGAAACCAAGTTAATTGACGCTTTGCATAGTGCCGGGTGTCCTGCTTAATTTTATCGATCGCCATCTCACGTGTTATTTGACCATCAAAATACGGAAATAGTTCTCGATAACCAATCCCCTTGCCGGCTGCCAAACTTTGACCACCGGCATCGTAAAGTTGACGTGCCTCCGTTTCAAGCCCTTCATCGACCATCTGATCAACTCGCTGTTCAATTCGTTGATACAACCGTGCTCGATCAGTGTTTAACCCGATTACTAAAGCATCATAACGCGGGGTTAACGTTGTCTGTTGCTTCGAAAAAAGCTGGCCAGTTTGTTCGTAAACCTCCAACGCCCGCACGATTCGCCGTTCATTGCTGACCGGAATCTTTTCAGCTGCATCCGGATCAATTTGGTTCAAGTGATCCCATAATGCCTGTTGCCCGTTAGTCGCCGCATAAGCATGCCATTTTTTCCGAACTGATTCAGTGGCTTCGTACTGATCACCACCTAAATTCATATCGTACAGTAAGGCCTTCAAGTAAAAGCCCGTCCCACCGACAATAATCGGTAACCCACCACGCGCGGTAATTTGATCGATCAATTGGCGGCTTTCAGCAACAAAGTCGGCTACTGAGTACCGTTCATCAATTTCTCGGATATCAATTAAATAATGTGGCACCCCTTGACGTTCAACCGGCATGATTTTAGCCGTTCCAATATCTAACCCGCGATAAACCTGCATTGAATCCCCAGAGATCACTTCACCCTGGTACTGTTTTGCTATTTCAATTGACAGGGCTGTTTTACCAACCGCTGTCGGCCCAATAATGGCCAATACTTTTTTCAAAAAGATCACTCCACCATAATTTTGCGATTCACTGGATATTTTACCGAAAAAACGGCATAATATAAGTAACACAAATCAATTTTAACCTGTTAGGGGGCCTTTCTCAATGAAACATTTTGTAAAGGGATTTCTTTTTGGAACCGTTGCAACCATCGGTGCCGTTGCTGGCGCTGTCCTTTCATTCAAGAAACGCGTGGTTGAGCCAATCGAAGACGAAGAAGAACGTTTTGAAGACAACCGCAAGCGTGCCGCTCGGAAGAGTCGTTCCGCGCACCATGGTTAGAAATAAGTTATTGACTAAAGCTGCCGATTTCGGTGGCTTTTTTGTTTACACTGACGTTTGTGTCCAGCGTAAGCATGTTTAGTTTGTGAAGTACGGTGATTCTGGTTTTCTGATTGTGGGAGGATGCCGCGGGAGGCTCCGGCGCTATGCGGGGACTGGAACGCAGTGGCCAGCCTACGAGCTAGGAATGGGCAAAAAACGCCCATGCCGGATCTCTCCGGACTGGCGTATGACTAAAGCACTCGCACCCCGAACCCCACGGAGCACGAC
>NZ_BBAD01000043.1 GCF_001311075.1 Secundilactobacillus similis DSM 23365 = JCM 2765 | reverse complement strand
GCGTGGTTGACAAGTTTCCACAACTTCTGGAACCCTAGAAATGACAGTTTAAGTGACGCCGAATTTTGTAGCCTGAGAGCGCTGATTTTTATGCGGCTTTGGCGAGCGAAGCGATGACAAACAGCCTTCACCCAAAATCTACCCAATGCTTACGCTGGACACAATCGACAGCACAAAAAAGCACCAACAACAATAAGTTGTCAGTGCTAATTCAAAACTAATTAGTCCCGTTCCAACAACGTCACTGATTCAATATGTGGCGTTTGCGGGAATTGATCAACGGGTTGGATCGGTTCGGTTACGTGGTAGCCAACTTCAGCGAAACGTTGGATATCACGAACTAAGGTCGATGGGTTACAGCTAACGTAAACGATCTTCTTAGGCGCCATTGCGGCTGCACTTTCGATCAAGGTTGCGTCCAAGCCCTTACGTGGTGGATCCACAACGATAACGTCCGGCTTCAAGCCCTGCTTTTGCCATTCGGCCATTTGGTATTCGGCCTTGTTGGTTTCAAAGTGGGTGTTGGTCAAACCGTTTAACTTGGCGTTCTTCTTAGCGTCTTCAACGGCGGTTGAGACAACTTCGACACCGTAAACTTCCTTGGCGTGGCGAGCCATCGCAAGGGAAATCGTTCCGATACCACAGTAGGCATCGATCACGGTTTCGTTCCCTGTTAAGCCAGCCCGGTCAATTGCAAGTTGATACAATTTTTCCGTTTGGACTGGGTTCACTTGGTAGAACGATTGGGCCGAAATTTCAAACCGGTTGCCTAACAAGGAATCATGGATCACTGGTTCGCCGTAAAGCACGTTGGTGATGGGTCCCATGATAACGTTGGTTGGGCGGCTGTTAACGTTTTGAATGATGCTGGTGATGTTTGGTAAAGCATCAACGATTTCAGCCACGATTTCCTTGGCGTGTGGTAAGGTGTGCGAGTTGGTGATCAAGCCAATCATCATTTCGTCTTCGTAGTAACTCTGACGCACCATGATGTTTCGCACGATGCCCGGTGAGTCCGTTCATCGTAAGGGGTCAACCCTTGACCACGTAAGATATCGCGAACGATCACAATGGCCTTATCGATCCGAGGATCTTGGATGTAAAAGTCTTCCAATGGCACTAAATCATGGGTGTGTTGGCGGAAGAAGCCAGTTTCTAACTCACCGTTAACTAACCGAACTGGGATTTGAGCCTTATTCCGGTAGTGGTATGGGGTTTCCATGCCAATGGTTTCGTTAACCGTTAAGTCTAACTTGCCCTTGCTTAACAAGGATTGGATCTGGTGTTGCTTGAACCGTAATTGCGCGTCGTAGGTCATGTGTTGTAATGGCGCGATCCCAGCTTGGGCGAGTTTCCGGTCCTTGGCTGGAATCTCAACGCGATCTGGTGACTTAGTCAGGTGTTCAAGAACCCGCGCAAAGCCAAAGCTCTTGCCAACCTTGGTCACAACGAACTTCACTTTTTCACCAGGTAACGCATTGGTAACGAACAGGGAGTAGTTGTCAACTTTGACAACCCCTAAGCCCTCGTACGTGACGTCCACAACGTCGCCGGTGTAGGTTTCATTTTTACTTACTGGTGCTTGTATTTTCATTAAATTCTCCTATTTGCTTAACTAAAGAAAGGTTTTGCTGCCTGAACCATCATACAGCAAAACCCTTCAAATTGATACTGATTCCTGTTAACTACTCAGTTTTCGTTGATTCTTGATCTTCTGGTAACTCCGAAACACCCTGAACGAACTTGCGCTCCGCTTCAATTAATTCCTGACTTTCAGCTTCCACTGCATCGTCTGGAATGTCATCGAGGTTGGCCACAATTTCGATGTGTTGTTTCAAGTTCAAGAACGTCATTGGTGCATCACCACCGTATTCCCCATCAAGGTTGATCATGATGCGGGAATCTTCGACTGGTTTAACATCAACTTTGCGCACCTTACGGTAAATAATTCGCGGATCGTTGATGTGCTTACCACCGTTCAACACCAGGGTCAGTAAATGCAGAATCTCTGCTAAGTTACTGGTCTTGACGATGATCATAGTAAACTTACCGTCATTTAACGATGCATCCGGTACAATTTGTTCAAAGCCACCGATTGAATTGGTCAGTGCCAAGAAGAACATTGAGCTTCACCATTATAGGTTTCACCGTCGTACCGCAGATCCATCTTAAATGGCCGGATTCGAGCAATAGTTCTGCCCCCTTCACCAAGTATGCTAAGTAGCCAAACAGCGTTTTTAACTGAGATGGCACTTCATACGTCAATTCGGTCAGTCGACCACCACCCGCAATGTTGACGAAGTAGTTTTTGCCGGCTTGCCCAATATCCATTTTGATCGTTTGTTGCTTGAGAACGACTTTGGCAGCCGCCAAGGGATCCTCACGTGGGATCTTCAAGGCTCGCGCGTAGTCGTTAGTGGTGCCGGCCGGAATAATGGCCATCATCGGTCGCCTCTTCAACCCGGCTAACCCGTTAACGACTTCGTTAATGGTGCCATCGCCGCCCGCCGCAACAACGAGGTCAAAACCGTCGCGGGCTACACGCTCCGCTTCGTCACGTGCAGAGTTAGGCGCTGGCGTTGTCGCGTACGCGCTTGTTTCATAACCAGCCTGTTCATAGACACCTAAGATATCGATCAAATCCTTCTTTAAGGCTTCGCGGCCAGAAGAAGGATTATAAATCACCCGCGCCCGTTTACGCATAAGCGTTTCCTCCAGTATTTGTTCCGAAAAATTTTACTTCTTAAGGGAAGCCATCAACAATTGGTTAACGACTTTCGGGTTAGCTTTCCCGTGGGTTTGCTTCATGATCTGACCCACTAAGAAACCAACAGCCCGGTCTTTCCCATTGTTAAAGTCTTCAACGGATTGCGCGTTGTTGGCTAAGATGTCATCGATGATTGGTTGCAATTGTGCGGGATCTGATAATTGAACCAAGCCCTTTTCTTCAACGAAGGCCTTTGGTTCCTTACCTTCAGTGATCGCCTTGAAGACTTTCTTGGCCATCTTGCTTGAAATCGTGCCGTCAGTGATCAAGTTGATCATGCCAGCTAAATTTTCAGGTGTCAGGTCAGTGTCTTGCAAGTCAGCGTGCTTGTCGTTCAAGAACGCGTTAACGTCCCCTTGCAAGTAGTTAGCAGCTGATTTGGCATCCGCACCTAACTTCACAGTGGCGTCGAAGAAGTCAGACATTTCCTTGGTTTGCGTCAAGACCATGGCATCGTAATCACTCAAGCCAAGCTCGTTGATGTAACGCTTGCGACGGTCACCAGGCATTTCTGGCATTTCGCTCCCAATTTCGTTGATCCAGTCATCAGAAATGTTCAAGGCTGGCAAGTCAGGTTCTGGGAAGTAACGGTAATCGTCAGAGCCTTCCTTGACCCGCATCAAGATCGTTTGGCCGGTCGTTTCATCAAAACGACGGGTTTCTTGTTGAATCTCGCCGCCAGACATCAAGACGCGTTGTTGACGTTGTTCTTCAAAGGCTAAGCCCTTACGAACGTAGTTGAAGGAGTTCAAGTTCTTCAACTCAGTCTTGGTCCCGTATTCCTTTTGGCCGGCTGGACGAATCGAAATGTTAACATCGACCCGCATCGAGCCTTCTTCCATCTTCACATCGGAAATTCCAGTAAATTGGATTCGTTGACGCAAAGCTTCCAAGTAAGCGTAGGCTTCGTCTGGTGAGGCGATTTCAGGCTTCGACACGATTTCAATCAATGGCGTGCCTTGACGGTTCAAATCCACGTATGAATAGTCGCGTTCGTGGGTGTTCTTCCCGGCATCTTCTTCGATATGCATCTCAGCGATCCCGATCTTCTTCTTTTCGCCGTCAACGTCAATTTCGATCCAGCCATCGTGTGCCAATGGTTTGTCGGATTGTGAAATTTGGTACGCCTTTGGGTTATCAGGATAGAAGTAGTTCTTCCGGTCAAAGTGCGTGTGTGGTTCAACGCTGGCGTGTAAGGCTAACGCTGCCATAATCCCGCTCTTAACAACGCCCTTGTTGGTTGCTGGTAAAACCCCAGGATAGCCCCAGTCAATGACGTTGGTGTTGGCGTTAGGATCGTCCCCAAATTCAACGGGGGATGGACTAAAGATCTTAGAGTTCGTCTTTAATTCAACGTGGACTTCAAGCCCAATGGTTGTGATAAAGTTCATTAGTTTTGGCCCCCTTGGTTTGGTGTTTGGTTATGAAAATCAGTGGCTTGTTCGAAGACGTAACCCGCCTTGTAAAGCGTGCTTTCGTCGAATGGCCGACCGATTAATTGCATCCCAACTGGTAATCCATTTGAGAAACCAGCAGGAATTGACATCCCTGGTAAACCGGCAAGGTTAACTGGGATGGTTAAGATATCGTTCATGTACATCGTCATTGGATCAGAAATGTCTTCGCCAATCTTGTACGCAGGTGTTGGCGCAACTGGTCCCATGATAAAGTCGTGATCCTTTAAAACGGCCTTGAAGTCGTTAATGATCAACGTCCGTACTTGGGCAGCCTTCTTGAAGTAAGCATCGTAGAACCCAGCTGAAAGGGAGAACGTCCCCAACATGATCCGACGCTTAACTTCGTCACCGAAGCCTTCAGTCCGTGACTTCACGTAAACGTCTTCCAAGTTCTTCACGTCTTGGGCCCGGTGGCCGTAACGAATCCCATCGAATCGTTGGAGGTTAGATGAAGCTTCGGAACTGGCGATGATGTAGTAGGCTGCCACACCGTACTTGTTATGTGGCAAGGACACTTCGTCCACCGTAGCGCCTAATTCGCGGTATTTGTCAGCGGCTGCCAAAATGGCATCCTTCACGTCTTGGTCGACCCCTTCGCCAAGGAATTCCTTTGGCAAACCGATCTTCATGCCCTTAACGCTGGTTTGGTCGTTTAATTCCGCAGCAAAATCAGGCACATCTTTGGTTGACGTGGTTAAATCACGTTCGTCATGCCCTGCGATTGCTGAGAGTAAAATGGCGTTATCCTTAACGGTCCGAGTCATTGGGCCAATTTCGTCCAAACTTGAACCAAAGGCAATCAAGCCCCAACGTGAGATTCGGCCGTAAGTTGGCTTCATCCCAACGATGCCGTTAAATGAAGCGGGTTGGCGAATCGAACCACCGGTATCAGAACCTAAAGTGGCGACAACTTCACCAGCCGCAACTGCCGCAGCAGAACCACCTGATGACCCACCAGGAACGACTTCGTGGTCCCAAGCGTTCTTAGTGATCTTAAAGGCTGAGTTTTCAGTTGACCCACCCATGGCAAATTCATCCATGTTGGTCTTCCCAACGTTGATGACGTCCTTGGCGTTCAAGCGTTGCATCACTGTTGCATCATAAACTGGCACAAAGTTTTCCAACATCTTGGAAGCGGCCGTTGTGGTCAAGCCCTTGGTGACGATGTTGTCCTTAATTGCCAATGGAATCCCTGATAAGACGTTATCAGCATCGATTCCCTTTTCATCTAATTCAGCTGCTTTCGCTAACGCAGCTTCTCGGTTCAAGTTCAAGAAGGCGTTCACTTCAGGGTCAGTTGCATCGATGTTATCAAAAGTGGCCTTCACTAAGTCAGTGACGGTGATTTTCTTGTTGACGAGGTCATCATGCAACGTCGTCAAATCTTGTCCAAAGTAGTTCATCGGGTCTACTCACCCTCACTTTCATCAATAATTGCAGGCACTTTAATATAGCCGTTTTCGGCTTCTGGTGCGTTTGCCAACAAGGCGTCACGTTGACCCCAGTTGTCGGCAACGTCTTCACGCATGACGTTAATTTGGTCGCTCACACTAGAAGTAGGTTCGACCCCTTCCGTATCAACTTCACTTAAGGTTTCAAATAACCCGATAATGTCATCCAATTGGGTTGTAAAGTATGCCAACTGGTCGGCGTTTAAATCGAGCTTTGCCAACGATGCTACGTGTTGGACTTGTTCTTGATCAATTCGGCTAGCCATCAAGTTTCCCTCTTTCACAAGTTTTCTGCGTTATTCGTTAATTTTAACGCTACACAGAAATTATTTTAACACAAGTCTGGAGATTGAAGAATATAAATTGTTGGTGTTTTTGGTAAGAGCGGTTTCAGTTTGGGTGGTTTGGTGGTGGGTGTGAATGATTGAGTGGTGCATTTTTACCGTCTGTTGCTTAATCATAAGTGACGATTCGAAACAATATATTGTTCGTTAGGTGCTCGGTCTTGCCCGCAGGTTATTCGAGTGCAACTGGCCATGCCCAAAAGCAAAGCGTTGCACGTAAAATGACTGGCATACTGCGCACTTTTCCTGAGTGCAACTGGCCACGCTCGTTGCTACTACGTTTGTTTCGGCTCTGTTTTGACTGGCTTTTCTTGGGGTTCTGTTACTTATCTGAAGCCTGTCAGCTACCCACTTTCTGGTCACCGCGCCGAAACGCGTAAACCGAAGCAAAGCGCTATGTATAAGGCGTCCCCTGCACGACCACCCCAAAACCGGGTGGTCGTGCAGGGGACGCCTTATACGCCGCGCTTTAACCGCTTCGTTTTACGCTCTAATACGAATTAAACACATGCGCCGTAAACTTCTTTGCCCCACTATCCCGACTCAAGAAGCTCTGAATGCCATCCGCCGACTTCACCGTAATGTCAATTGGTGCGCCTGATGGGAGATACTTTTGCGCTGCTTGTTGGAGATACTGCGTGAAGCTGATGATTTCCGTTTGGCTGTAGAACTGCGTCGTGATGTTGACGTTCATACCCGATAACTGCTTGTCCGTGTATTGGGCTTGAGCGGTGACCCCACTCAAGTTCGGGAAGAAGTTTTCGATTTGCGTCTTGAAGTTGTCAAAGGCGCTGGCATCGTTTGAGTTCCCCGTTTTGGCGCTCGATGACGTCGTTGGGTAAACGTAGTTCTTCTGGTTAACGGACTTCCACGAGCTAACCTTCGTCGTTCCCGCTTTGTTGACGGAATAGGCGAAGAAGGTCCCACCAATTAAGCTATCAGTCGCTGCTTGCTTATATAGCGCAATGGTGATCGGCACGTTCTTCAATGCTGGTTTCTTACGCATCCGTGCGAGCACTTGGTTGGCGATTTTAGCCCCTTCGCGCTTAATTGTTGCGTTACTAATATGGGTTTCGTAAGTTGCACCGTAACTCTTCTTTTCGTAGTAGTCGATTGAATTTAGCCCTAACCCAACCGTAACGCCAGAAAGGGTCAATTTCTTACCGCTTTCCTTCATGAAATCCTGTTCTTCCATCTGTTGCAAGTACATTGGATTCCGCGTCGTTGCGCCCAGCTTACCGTTGTTGACGGGGTTCAAGCCGGTTGGATTAGACTTTGACTTCCGGTTCAACCAGTTTTGAACCGTGTTGGTTGACAGGTATTGGCCTTCTTGGAAAACGTATTTGTTCGTTGAAAAGACCTTCTTGGACACGTCCAATAAGCCACTTTCAAAACTCTTTAAATTGTACTGATTATCGTTTTGGGAGACGTTAACGCCCCGTGACTTACTGGTCACGTACTTACCGTTCTTAATGACCCCTTGATACTCACCCGAAGAGGCCTCCCCGGTTAATTGGGTACCTTGCCTGAAGTTGTACTCGTTGAGGTACCTGAAGAACTCCCTAGGTTACCACAAGCACTTAAAAATAAGCCACACACGGCCACTGCAATTAGTGCTTTAACTCGTCTCATTGCCAATCTTTCCTCCATTTTCTGACGCTTTTGGATCCGCCATTTCGGCCGCAAACTGGGCTTCGTCCCAAACCGGTACGTTTAATGATTCTGCCTTAGTGAGTTTACTACCCGCATCCGTTCCCGCAATGACCAGATCAGTTTTCTTCGATACACTGCCCGTCACCGTTGCGCCTGTGATTCTAACCAAGCCGCAGCGTCTGGGCGGGTCATCGTAGTCAACTTACCCGTTAACACGACCCGCTTACCAGCAAAGAAGCCCGTTGTTGGCACTTCTTCGGCCGGTGCAGACGTATAGGTCATGTTAACGCCTTGATCAACTAATTCTTGAATCAATTGCTGAACCTCAACGTTGCCAAAATACGTGACTAAACTGTCAGCAATCGTTTCGCCAACGGAATCAATTGCCGCAATCTCATCCTGTTGCGCTGCCATAATCGCTGCCATCGTCTTGAACTGAGCCGCAATCAACTTAGCAGCTTTATTGCCGACGTGTCGGATCCCTAATCCAAATAATAAGCGTTCCAGCGAATTATTGCGACTGTTATCGAGTGCATTTAATAAATTATTAGCGGATTTCTCACCAAACTTGTCTAACGTCACCAGTTGGTCGAAAGTCAGTTTGTAGAGGTCAGCCACATCAGTCACGTAGGCTTTATCAAATAACTGCCCAATGATCCGTGGTCCGAGACCGTCAATGTTCATGGCGTTTCGAGACGCAAAGTGGGTCATCTGTTCGGCTAATTGTGCTGGACAACGCGGATTGATGCATCGTAGCGCGACTTCGTCATCCAAATGCACCAGTTCCGCCTCACAGGATGGACAATGCGTTGGAATCACGTACGCAACACTATCTGCTGGCCGTTTGGCAGGTAAATAGTTCGAAATTTCTGGAATGATATCGCCAGCCTTATGCAACATGACGGTGTCACCCAGCCGAATATCCTTTTCCTGCAAGTAATCTGGGTTGTGCAGCGAGGCTCGTGAAACCGTGGTTCCAGCAAGTTGCACCGGATCCATGATGGCCGTTGGGGTCACAACCCCCGTCCGGCCAACCGTCCATTCAATATCACGGACAATGGTTGCCGCTTCTTCCGGCGGGAACTTGTAGGCAATTGCCCAACGCGGTACCTTAACCGTTGCCCCCATTTGCCGTTGAATCGGTAACGAATTGACCTTGACCACGATACCATCGATGCCATAAGCCAAATCATCACGTCGCTGTGTATAGTAGTCAATGAACGCGTCCACGTCAGCTTCATCTTTCACCACGCGATACGTTGGGTTCGTCGTGAACCCAAGTTCAGCCAGTTCGTCAAGCATCCCGCTCTGGGTCCGTGACGTTAATGGTTCATAATCCGCCACGTTATACATAAAGGTACTTAATTTCCGTTCGGCGGTAACTCGGGTATCTAGCTGCCGTAAGCTCCCAGCAGCCGCGTTTCGAGGGTTGGCAAATACCGGTTTTCCCTCAGCCTCTCGTTTGGCATTTAAATCTAGAAACGACTGCTTAGGCATGTAACATTCGCCCCGAACTTCGATCGTCAATGGTCGTGTCAGTTTCGTTGGAATCGACGGAATCGTCTTTAAATTGGCGGTAATATCTTCACCAATCAGACCGTTTCCTCGTGTTGACCCCTGAACAAGGACGCCGTTTTCGTACTGCAACGAAATCGCTAGCCCATCAATTTTCAGTTCACAGTTATAATCGCCAGTTTCATTTTCGGTAATGTGGTCAATAAAGTCCATCAATTCTTCTTTAGAGAACACGTCCCCCAATGAAAGCATCGGAATGTCATGGGCCACTTTTGAAAAGTCGGTCGAAATCGCCCCACCAACGTTTTGAGTTGGTGAATCTGGGGTAATCAAATCCGGGTACTTCTCTTCGATTGCCACTAACTGCGCGTACTGCTGATCATAGACCGAGTCCTCAACCGTTGGTGCGTCGCTCGTATAATACGCTTCACCCCATTGGCGGAGTTTCGGTCGTAATTCGGTAGCTAACGCTTCAGCCTCAGCCTTCGTTAACGTTTCAATTGAATCTGCCATGATTGACGCTCACCTCCGTTACTTGTTGACCCGCGTGATTGGTGCAAAGGCGGCCAACAGCCGCTTCACGCCCTCTTGTGGGAACGCAATGTCTAATTCAGTGTCCTCACCGGTGCCAGAAATCTTCACCACGGTCCCGACACCCCACTTCTTATGGGTCACTTTGTCACCAGAATGCCAAGCCTGTTTGTCTGCGCCAGTCCCTTGACTGACTGCTGAACTGCTTGAACGGGTTGCGCGAGTTGGTCGTTGATAAGTCGTCGCAGTGGCCGAAGCCGTCCGCCGATCAAATGGCGTTTGCAGCGATGACCGTTGCGTACCCGGATCAACCCGATTTTCACTGTGAAGCAATTCTGGTTGAATTTCATCAATAAACCGAGACTCTGGGTTGCGTTGCGTCCGGCCATACAGCATCCGGGAGAACGCGTTAGTCAAGAATAACTTTTGCTTGGCCCGGGTGATGCCCACGTAAGCCAACCGTCGTTCCTCTTCCAATTCATCGTTTTCAGCCGCAGCGCGACTAAGTGGGAAGATGCCTTCCTCAAGACCAATCAAGAAGACTACTGGGAATTCCAACCCCTTCGCTGCATGCAACGTCATCAACGTCACTTGAGCCGGTTGTTCTTCCACGTCATCTTGATCAGACACGAGCGCCAGATCCGCTAAAAAATCAACGATTCGGCTACCAGATTCACTGGCTTCTTCATCAAACCCATCGTCAAACTTCTTCGTCACGGACAAGAATTCTTCAATGTTTTCAAGGCGGGTTTCAGATTCCAAACTTTGGTTCACTTGTAACGCCTTTTTATAACCGGAAGCCTCTAAAATTTGGTTGGTTAAATCCGTCACCGTACTATCCTTGGCGTATTCCTGCAACCGTTTGATGGTCATGCCAAAATCGCCAATGGCACCTCGAGCGCGGCTAGTAATGTTACCAGCCAGTTCAACGTTCATCGCGGCTTCGAGTTCGGTCCAGCCATTCTCGTTGGCAAACTGACGTAACTTATCTAAACTGCCGGAGCCAATGCCCCGCTTAGGTTCGTTAATGACCCGTTCCAAACTGATTGCATCAGCTGAGTTGGCCACCAGCGTTAAGTAGGCCAGTAAGTCCTTGATTTCTTTTCGGTCGTAGAACTTGTGACCACCAACGATCGTGTAAGGCACGTTAGCTTTAACCAACGTTTCTTCCATCACCCGGGACTGAGCGTTGGTCCGGTACAAAATTGCAAAGTCACCGTAAGTGTAGTGTTTTTCGCGCATTAACCGTTGAATTGACGACACCACGTAACGGGATTCGTCATTTTCGCTTTGACCACGGTAGTAACTGATCGGCTCGCCCTGACCATTATCGGTCCAAAGGTTCTTATCCCGCCGATTATCGTTGTTTTGAATGACTTCGTTAGCGGCATCCAAAATGGTTTTGGTTGACCGGTAATTTTGTTCCAACATCGTGACGTGCGCATCCGGATAATCCCGTTCGAAGTTCATGATGTTTTCCATGTTCGCCCCACGCCAACCGTAAATACTTTGGTCAGCATCCCCGACAACACATAAGTTTTGGTTCTTCTGTGCCAACAGGTTGACCAACGTATACTGGGCATCGTTGGTATCTTGGTATTCATCCACGTGGATGTACTGGAACTTATCTTGATAGTTTTCCAAGACGTCTGCATTTTCCTTAAACAGACGAATCGTCAGCATGATGAGATCATCAAAGTCCATGGCTTGGTTTTGTTGCAGCGCCTTTTGGTAAGCGCCATAAGCCTTCGCCGTAATATCCTCAAATAACGACCCAGCTTCTTGCGCCAGTTGTGCCGGCGTTTTTAATTCGTTTTTGGCGTTTGAGATCGCTGATAGAATGGCGCGAGGGTCAAACTTCTTTGGATCAACGTTCAATTCCGAAAGCACTCGCTTCATCAACGTCCGTTGGTCGCTGGTATCAGCAATTGTGAAGGCTTTGTTATACCCCAATCGATCAGCATAGCGCCGAAGGATCCGCACACACAACGCATGGAAGGTCGATGCCCATACATCGTTCCCTGATGGTCCCAGCAAGTTCACGATCCGTTCACGCATCTCACGAGCTGCCTTATTGGTAAAGGTGATGGCTAACACGTGCCAAGGCATGACCCCTTTTTCGATTAAGTAGGCGATCCGGTGAGTTAGCACCCGGGTCTTCCCACTACCGGCCCCCGCCATAATCAGTAGTGGCCCTTCCGTGTACGCCACGGCTTCCCGTTGCTTATCATTTAATTTAGCTAATAGTGAACTCTGTTCTGCCACGCCTAATCCAATCCTCTCTATCTGTTAATCCGCTTCTTTCGCATCATTTAAAATTGTCCCTTATTCTGGGGTGTAAATCAACTACTTTGTTGGGGCTTTTTTAAAAATTATGGTTGTGTTTGTGTCCAATGTAAGGGTTGGGTGCGATTTGGGTGTCGGCTGTTTGTCGTCGCTTCGCTCGCCAAAGCCGCATTGAAAACCAGCGCTCTCAGGCTACAAAATTCGGCGCCACTTGAACTGTCATTCTCAGGATTCCTGAAGTTACGAGAACTTGTCAACCACGCGCTTTCTGGCCACCACGCCGAATGGTGCTGCGCGAGACTGAGAGCTGCATGTAAGGTAAGTCCGGTAAACCCGCCAGACCCGGGCGCCTTCACCGGACTTACCTTACACACTGCTCTCAACCCGTCTCGCTCCGCACACTAACCACAACGAAAAAAGCACCCACAATATGGATGCTTCGTTCACAACACTAGCTAAGCGTCAATTATTCAGCTGATTCATCCGTTGAAGTCGGTTCTGACCAGATTTCAGTGTCATCAAGCTGTTCGAGCAGCTTGTTAACATCATCGCCCTGAACCAAAACGTGGCCGACAAGGTCATCATCATTGGTGGTTTGTTGATACCGCTGGTAATAAGAAAAATGCCAGTTCTTCTTAATGACCCACTGCGTCCGAATCGCATTGAGTTGGCGTTTCTTGAAGGCTGCTAATACGGTTGGCCGTAAGATTTCAACGTCACTTAATGGTAACCCGGCAATCGCGCGTAAATGCTGTTCAAACTGCGTGGTCGAAGTTGCTCGGTCAAAGATCCGACCGACTTCGCCAAAGGTTGGTACGATTTGCTTGACGTAGATCGCGTTGTTTGCCGTCAGCATGAAGTCAACTTCAAACACGCCAACGTAGGTCACGTTCGCCACGATTTCGTTACAGATTCGATCCAATTCACTTTGAACATCGGGTTCAATTTGTGCCGGTAAGTAAGCCCACTTCAACTGACCATCTTGCCGTTCAATCTGCACGGCGGGAAATAGCGTTGCTTCCCCATCACGTGTCCGAGCGACCGTCACCGCCAGTTCGCGGGCGTAACTAACCGTTGATTCAAGGATGTAAGTCCCCCAGTCCATCAAGCCAGCCGCCTGAGCGATGTCCGTTTGGGTCTTGATCAGCAATTCTTCACCGTGAGGCAGATCCTTTTGAATCGGCTTCAACACGGCAGGATAGCCGATCGAATTGATTGATTGGTAAATGTCATCCAGACTCACGATGGTGGCATACGGTGGGATGTTAACGTTCAGTTGTTCATAAAACGCGCGCTCCAGCAACCGATCTTGCATCACCATTTGTAAGTCAGATC
Organism: Secundilactobacillus similis DSM 23365 = JCM 2765; assembly: GCF_001311075.1. Classification (GTDB taxonomy): domain Bacteria; phylum Bacillota; class Bacilli; order Lactobacillales; family Lactobacillaceae; genus Secundilactobacillus; species Secundilactobacillus similis. The sequence continues at coordinate 13,093 of NZ_BBAD01000043.1, read as the reverse complement.
CTTGTGGTAGCGCCGTTTTGTCAGCTAAAACGTCTAAAACGGCCGGGCTAAGATGTTCCGAATCGTAAGTGACGAGATCACAACGTTGTGCAAAGTCCTCTAAACGTTCGCGGTCTGACAGTTCGCCAACGATGCGAAAATCTGCTAATTGTAGCATTTCACTCGTCTCGTCTGCGCCGTATGCACCAACGTTAAAGCCTGCTTGCCGCGCAGCTGCGACGATCATCGAGCCATTGCTACTATTACCAATAACCCCGATGGTGCCTCCTGGATACAAAACATGATTGTCCAAATTCGTTCACTACCTTCTTACTTAATTCAATTATTATCTCTAATTTGATTATAACGATATTACCGAAAACCACTAGGGCTTTTACGAAAACTTAGACTTTCAGTCACTTCTGCCGGCGATTGCGGACCCGTTTGACCCAAAAACCGCCAGATATATATTTGGGTTCGTACGTAATCACGAACGCCTTTGCATCAGCTTCGTTCACCAATGCATACAATCGCCGTTCTTGATTGCGAGGCGTCAAAATATCTAAGACGAGTCGCTCGCCTTCTAAGCCTTCTGCCGAGACTGGGTTACCCCGAAGCCGTTATTTCGCAAGACTTGCGGTAACGGACTATCGGTGTTGGGTAAGATGACCGTGGCCATAATATACCCTAATGCTAGCTTATCTTCAACCCAGATGCCCACTCGAACCCCGACACCGTACCCTAAGGCGTAGGCGATGATGTTCCAGATGTTATCTAATCGGTTCAAGACCAGCGATAAGCAACCACATAAACCGTGATTTCGACCATGCTGATCAACGGTGCCAGATTGCGATAGCCCTTCATCGTCAGCATAAACCGAATCGTGTTCAACGTAATGTACACAAAGTTGACGGTAAAAATTAACACTAATGTTCCCACAGTACCCCCTCCATTTCAGGACAACAGCGGGGTCAGCGTCACGTTTTAATCGTTGTCGCTGGCGAAGGTCACGCCGTCATCAGATAATGATGCGATACTAGCTAAGGCTTCCAGGTGAATGCCTTGATCCAAGACCATTTGGTGGCCCTTTTGGAACCGTTTTTCGATAACGACCCCAACCCCGGCAACTGAAACGTTCGCTGCCTTAGCGATTTCCAACAAGCCTTGAACCGCTTGGCCGTTTGCCAAGAAGTCATCAATAATCAAAACCTTATCGTCTGGCTTAATGAAACGTTTGTCGATACTGATATCGTTGTTCACTTGCTTGGTGTATGAATAAACCGTTGCGGTGTAAAGGTTATCCGTCAACGTTAATGAGCGGTGTTTCCGGGCAAATACCACGGGCACGTTCATCTGGAGACCAGCCATCATCGCTGGTGCGATCCCAGATGATTCCACCGTTAAGATTCGCGTCACGCCTTCATCCGCAAAGAGGCGCTTAAACTCGCCACCCAGTTCGTACATCAATTGTGGGTCAACTTGATGGTTTAAAAAGTTATCCACTTTTAACACTTCACCAGGTAATACGGTTCCGTCGCGTTTGATCCGGTCTTCTAGTAACTTCATGAATAAGTTCCTCCTAATTAAGTCCAAGCATCCGATGATTAACTGTACCCTTAGTGTACCCGAAACAAAACGGCCTTTTCAATGGGTACGACCAAAAGAATCACCAAAATCGAGATAATTTTAACCAAGCTACCAATTTAGTAGTGTGCCGATCCCGATAAAGACGATGCAGAACACCGCCAAAATAATCGCATTTTTCACGATGTAACGAAAGGTTTCTTTTTTAACCTGTTTGGCTTGGAATCGCCGGGTATTTTTCAGCACCAGTGGGATGCTGCCTAACACCAAGAGACTCATGTAAGGCAAACTGTGCCAAAAAACGCTGAGTACTAGACAAACGTAACCAGCAACGTAACAGCCACTCAGCACCTTGAGCATCGCTGGTTTACCAAAGTAGTAGACGATGGTCTTACGATTCAGGAGCTTATCTTCTTCGGCATCGCACAAATTATTCGCCAGCATAATGTTACTAATGGCAAACACCGCGATCCCAGAGGCCAACAGAATCCGTAAAAAGCCGCCGATGCCAATCGTGAATACCGCTTGAATATTTAAGTAGACCGAAATTAAGGTGATGACGAACCCCATCGTGAGCCCTGAGAAGACTTCCCCAAACGGCGTCGTCGAAATCGGCCGGGGTCCAGCCGCGTAAAAATAACCGACTGCAAAGCAAAAGACGCCCATCACTAATAGTGGCCAGCCAGTTTCAAACACTAATATCAAGCCCAGCACCGCGGCACTACCAGCCAATAAAAAAATCAAATTGCGAATTAACGTCATCGAAAGGTGATTGACCCCGATGATGTTAGTCTGTTGCTTCCAAGTTGATGCTTCCTTGGTCGCGTGGCGGTAATCTGAATAATTGTCGTGCGCATCAACCGCCATATTAAATAAGAGCATGGCCACAAAAAAAGTCAGCGCTAGCGGCCAGTTCACAACGCCGTACACGTAGCTTGCGATGTACAGGCCCATAAAAAAGGGAAACACGGACGCAATTTTAGCCTTCGCTTCCACTAATTCTAAAAACACTTGAATCGACATTGCCGAACCTCCAATCAAAAATCTAACAAGACCGTGCCAGCTTGCAGTCCTGACACGGTCCAAGTTTGCTTATTTAGTGTAACGATTAGGCGTTAAAAATGCAATGTTCCCCTAGTCCGTTGAGGTCGCGTCCAACCCCTGATCCAACTCGTATAACCGGCGGAACCGGGCTTCGGTTCGGTAAAGCTCAACCGGCGTCCCTTGCATATCAAACTGACCTTTTTCCAAAAAGCGGACCTGGTCAACGTGCTTGATACCCGCCAAGTGATGGGTGACCCAGATGATCGTTTTATCCGCTAACACGGTAAACACCGTATCCAACAGGTGTTTTTCGGTAATTGGATCCAAGCTCACCGTGGGTTCATCCAAAATGATGATTGGCGCATCCTGCAATAGAATCCGCGCCAGCGATAACCGTTGCCGCTCACCACCGGAGAACCGATTCCCGGCTTCTTGAACCAGCGTGTCATACCCCTGCGGCAGCGAGGTGATCAACGGTTCCAGTCCAACGGCCGCAATCGCCGACTTGACATCCTCATCCGTTGCTTGCAAGTTGCCCAACCGAACGTTATTCATCACCGTGGTGTCAAACAAGTACGGTTGCTGATCAAGCACCCCAAACAAGCTGGCGCGCTGGGTTTGTAACCGACTCATGGTGACCCCGTTTAGTAATGGTGCCCTGAGTCGGTTGCGCATCGCCGACTAACAGTTTCAATAAAGTACTCTTTCCAGTTCCACTTGGTCCCAATAGCGCCAGCTTCTCACCCCGCTTAACCGTCAGCGAAATATCCTTTAAAACAGGCGTTTCTGCCCCTGGATACGTGTATTGCACGTGGTCAACGCGGAGTGCCGTAACGGGGGCCGTTAACGTCTGTTGCGCCGCCGTCTCAGATTGACTCGCTGACTCGGATAACTGATTCACCCGCGTAATGGATTGCCGGTAAACCGGCCACTCACTGGCCCCCTGACTCATTTCAAGGAACGGTTCGATCACTGGAAACAACGCCAACGCAAAGGCCGCGACCCAGTTCGCCGAAGTTTTGGTTGTGGTAAATGCCGTCCCGGACCAAACTAGCAGTGTCACCACTGCGGCTAAAAAGATAACTTGAACGGCCAGCCCCCGCCACCATTGAAAGTAGTGGTCTCGACGTCGAAGTTGCGCAATCTCATCAATAGCCGTTCGCTGATGCGCCATAAAATCAGTATAGCGTCCCGAAATCACCCAATCGGTCAATCCGAGAACTTCATCAGTCAATTGCGTATAGAACTGTCCCTGCAACTGCTTTTGCCGAAATTCCCGCGCCCCGTTAAAGGCAACTGAAATTAGCGGCATGACGATCACAATCAATCCCAGTAAGAGCGCTAATAATAAGGCCACTGGCCAACTGAAAACGCCCACGCCAATCACGATCACGAGGTACAGCAACCAACCAATCACCATTGGAAATACCGTGCGCAAATAAAGATTTTCGATGTGATCAATATCATCCGCTAATAAACTGAGTAGATCCCCCGTCTGATGGGTTTGCTTGATCGTCACAGCAGTCCGTTCAACGGCCTGATACAATCGCCGTCGAAAATCCGAAACGATGCGTAACACCCAGTTATGGCTGGTCAAACGCTCGGCATACCGAAAGACGGGACGGGCGATCCCGAATCCCCGTGCTAAGACCACTGGCACGTAGATCACGATCACCGAGAACGGTTGTCGGGCCGCTGAACTGATCAAGAACCCAGAGTTAAACATCAACGCCCCCGCTGACAGGAACGTCATCAATCCTAAGAACAAAACCAGCGTCAACAACCATTTGTAACGGCGCAGATACGGCATGACCCACGTATCGTGTGCAAAAGTTTCCTTAAACCCGAACATCGTCATCCCTCATTTCTGCAACTAAGCGACTATAGGCCCGTCTCGCTGACTAAGCTCAGCTGGGGTGCCTGTTCCTTAAGTTCGCCATTTTCCAACACCAGCACCCAGTCCATCTGGTTTAACCAGTGTAGCCGGTGGGTCGCAAAGAACACTAATCGGTTGGCCATCAACGGCAACATATCCTGTTTTAGTGCCGCTTCCGTTTCAATATCAAGGTGGGCCGTGGGTTCGTCAAATAACAGCACCTGCCGCTGATCATCCAGCAAAGCCCGCGCCAACGCGATTCGTTGCGCCTGTCCGCCACTCACCCCCCGCGCGCCTTCACCGATCACCGTTTCCAGGCCATCCGGTAAGGTGGCTAACCAGTCGGTCAACCCCGCCTGTTCACAGGCACGTTGAATAGCTGATAACGAGGCGGTCGGCTGATAAAAGGCCACGTTTTGCGCCACGGTTTCTCGAAATAGATACGGTTTTTGTGGCACGTAATAGCAGTTCTGCTGCCACTTGGTCTGCGTTAAATGCGGTAACGACTCCCCGTTTAACGTGATATGCCCGGGTTCATCTGGTGACAAGAAGCCACCCAAAACGTTGAGCAACGTTGATTTTCCAGATCCGGAAGTACCAATAATGCCGACCCGTTGTGGCCCGTGAATGTTAAAGTTAATGTCCTTCAAAGTTGGCGTTGACGTCCCCGGATAAGTCGCATTCACGTGCTCAAACCGCAACTCAGTAGTCGCCTGAATGTGACCAGTCGTGAGCACTTCTTGATCCGTTACCGTTGGCATCGCCAAAACGTCGTTGACCGCTTGCCAGGCATTTTACCATTCAACGTTGCGTGGTAGTCACTTGCGAAGTTGCGAATCGGTAAAAAGTAGTCTGGTGCCAGCGTTAAAATCGTTAACGCTGGGAGTAACGTCGTTCGACCGGCCAACAAGTCAAAGCCTAAGAAAACCGCCACCACGGCCACTGACAGGGTCGTGAAAAAGTCCAGCGCAAACGTTGACGTCATTGCCACCCGTAACGTCGACATGGTTTCCTTTCGATAGTCTTCACTCACTTGGTAAACATTACCGGCGTACTTGCGGGAAAGACCGAGCTGTTTCAAGGTGCCTAAGCCACGTAAAGTATCCACAAAGTTATTTGACAGCCGCTGATAGCCTGCATACTGCCGGTCGGCCTTACTTTTGGCGGCCAGACCGAGAATCACCATGAATAAAATAATAACCGGATAAATTAGCAGTAAAAAGGCCGCCTGCTGCCACTGCAACCAGGCAATGTAGGCCAAAATAACCCATGGCGTGATGCCAAGGTCCAACACTTTAATAATGACTAACATGAGGTACGTTTGAACTTGGTCGATGCCCTCTAACGCCATCGTCACAATGTTGCCGGTCCCACTTTTAGCAACAACGCTGGGACCCAGTCGAAAAATTTGCGCCATCAATTGGGTTCTGAGTTCACCGCTGGTTTGTTCAACGAACGGGAAAAAGACTCGATTTTGAGCCACCGTGAGTAAATGGCGAACTAAGAAACAACCGCTAAAAATCAGCGTTGGCACCACAATTGAATTTAACGCCCGTAACTGCCACAAGTTAACAACCGCAATCGCTAAAGCTCGTGCTTGACCAACGATCATTACGGCTTGAAGTGCGATCAACACCAATAAGATTGCGATTCGACTCTTGATGCCAGGTAATTGAAATAACCGTTTATCAAACATCTCCAACCCCTACTTTCTCAACAATCAATCAAAACAAGCGGGCATGGGGCATCGCGCTTTGGCCCCGCGCCCGCTTGTTCAAAACGCCTCAGTACATTCAGACTTCACCGATCTCCGGTGATTTTAACCGTTTGTAAAAGACCCAGTAACTCCAAATGAAGTAAACTAACACGATTGGTAAAATCGAAAAGGCAATGATGGTCATCAAGTGCAGGGTATACGGTGAACTCGATGCATCTTTGATCAAAATCGAATGGGCACTATTCGTGGCAATCATGACTCGTGGAAACAGACCGTTAAAGATCAAGACAACCACGCTGATCAACGATAGTCCACTGGCGAGAAAAGCCGTCCAGTTATGGGCTTGGCCGACACCCCACCAAGCGATTAACGTGAGGATCACTAACACGATCAGAATCGCCCAAGTGCTCGTTGCCTTCATCGCAAAGAAGTCGGTGGTCATGTAGAGTAACCCGACAAATACAACTTCCCCCACAATCAAAACTGGGTAAAGCACTTTATTCCACTTCTGCGCCCGATCTCGTAGTGAGCCGCTGGTCTTCAATTGTAGGAAGTTCAAGCCGTGAATCAAGCACATCAGGCTCACCGCAACGCCACCAACAATTGAAAAGAGGTTGACGTAGGTCCCAAAGTTCCCAAAAATATTGCCATCGGCATCCATTGGCACACCCTGAATCATGCTGGTAAACATCATGCCAAACAAGAAGGCCGCACAGAAGCTACCAAGCGTTGCCGCCCATTCCCAGAACTGACGCCACCGACTGGTCTGCATGTTCGCCCGAAATTCAAACGAGACACCCCGAAAAATTAGGGCCACTAAAATTAAGAACAAAATGATGTAGTAGCCAGAAAACAGGGACGCATACCACATTGGAAATGAGGCAAACATCGCACCACCCGCGGTGATCAGCCAAACTTCGTTACCATCCCAGTGGGGGCCAATTGTTTGAATGATTGTGTCGCGTTCAGCGGTATTTCGACCGAAGAAGCGAACGGCCATGCCGATGCCGAAATCGAAGCCTTCTAGGAAGAAGAAGCCGCTAAACAGCACCCCGATAAGCAAGAACCAAAGTAACTGCAAATTAGTCATGGTTAAACGCCTCCGTTCCAAATGGATCCGTCACGTGCGGCTCATGGGACTCGCTGGTATAACCCGAAACGTCAACGTTATCCGGTCCGGCTTTCAACACCCGGTGTGACAAGATGATCATCACAAGTCCTAAGCCAGCAAACAACGCGAAGTACACGATATTCGTGAACAGCAGTGAGCCCACCGTTGACGTTGGCGAAACCGCATCCGCAATTGTAAGTAAGCCGTAAACGACCCACGGTAACGCCCAAATTCAGTGACGAACCACCCCGTCGTGTTCACGATGAACGGTAACCACATGGCTAACCCGAGAATAACTAAGAACCAGCGCTGCCGCATAATGGTTGAAGCCTTCTTCCGGTTAAAGAACAGCCCCACAAGTGCTAACAGAATAAACAACCCACCCGAAACAGCCATGATCCGGAAACTCCAAAACAGGGTCTTCGTTGGCACGTAGTAGTTCATGTCCTTCCCGAACTTCTTATCGTAAGTCGCATGTAATTCACGGTTAACGGCATTTTGGCCCTTCACCGTTCCAGATAATTTATGATAGCTTAAAATATTGAGGACGTAAGGGACTTCAATGCTTGATTTCGTCTGGTGATTCTTAGTATCAAACGTTGAAATAACTGCCCAGTCCCCTTTTTGCGTGGAATTTTTGTACAGCCCTTCCATCGCCGCAAACTTCATGGGCTGGTTTTGAATCAGGTAACGGGTTTGAACGTCCCCGGCTGCAACTGAACCTAAACTGGCAATCAAGCCAATCACTAGGCTACGTTCAGTGACTTCCGGTAAAATGATTCGTGGTCCTTTTTCAGCAACCGCCAAGCTGAAGCCCCCGCAATGACGAAGGACGCGGTAACGCCCGCCCCCATAATCACGTGTGGGAATTCCAACCATAACTGCGGGTTGGTGACAACTTGAGCAAAATCGGTCATAACGACCCGCCCAGTTTTCGTGTTGATGGCGAAGCCCACCGGATTTTGCATAAAACTATTGGCTGCTAGGATCCAAACGGCTGACAAGGTTGACCCAAATGCAACCAACCAGATAAACAGCGCGTGGATGCCTGGTTTAAACCGGTCCCAGGTAAACATCCAGAGACCAATAAACGTGGATTCCAAGAAGAACGCCGCCAACGCTTCAATGGCCAACGGTGCACCGAAAATATCCCCCATAAACCGGGAATACTCCGACCAGTTCATCCCAAATTGAAATTCCTGAATGATCCCAGTGACGACCCCAACGGCAAAACTATACAGAAAAATCTTACCCCAGAATTGACTCATCCGCCGATAGGTCTCGTCACGTTTAACAACGTAAAGTGTCTCCATCACTGCCACAATAAATGCTAACCCAATTGAAAATGGCACGAAGAAAAAGTGAAAGACGGTCGTCATCGCAAACTGAAACCGTGAGAGCGACAAGACCGACATCCCGATACTTAACATGATATCCCCCCTCACAACATTAAACTGCTCGGCCACTAATCAATGACCAACCAGCACTATCCCTAGTTTAGAAAAATTCCTATTACCTTACAGATTTATTATATCGGGTGATAAATGAAATTTCAATAGAAAGGGCTTACATTTTAGGTGTTTGTGAGGCGTTCAGAAAGTGGAGCGTAAGGGCGTCTAAGTTAAACTACCGGTCCTTGGTAGTTTGACTTAGACGCCTTACGTGCAACTTTTTGCCTCACAAAACACGTTTCGGCGTGGTCGCCAGAACGAACAAAAGCGGCCAAACTTCTGAATATCACATAACTGCGGAAAACAACAGCTGACACCGAGCCGAAACATACGCTGCCTCGCGCTACTCAGCCAACTATTCAGGATAATCACTACTGACGCCGAATTTCGTAGCCCGAAAGCCCCAATCTCCATGCGGCTTTGACAAGCGAAGCGATGACAAACAGCCAACACTCAAACCGCGCACAAGCCCCATACCCGCCATAAACATCAATAAAAATATCAAACTCCAAAATAAATCACCCCACAAAAAAAGCCCCCCAAACGCCAATCCCAAGCATTCAGAGAACCACTATTCAACCTAATTCAAACCATTAATCGGCTTGTTCATCGTCTTCAGTCGTTTCCGTTTCGGGAGCGGCCTTGATCAGTTTCACTTGCTTCTTGTTGATGATCACCCGATCGTGATACTTATCAACGATCTCAGCATCGTCACTCTTAAACGTGATCATGAATGAGTTTTGGTATTCCTTATCAATAAACCCTTCAAACGTTTGTCCTTCTAATTTAAATGAAACTTGATCGCCAGTTTTCAATGACTTCATCTCCCAATCATTATGCGCGCCTTTGGTCAAATCGCCAAAAGCAGACCCAATCTCACAGGGCAAGACCGGTCTTAAACTTAACGTACATTACTTGATTTTAGTTAATTTGTCAAGGGAAAGATCTACTGATACGGGGATTATTGGGATCATTTTTTCCAATTCTGCCTTGTTAATCGCTATAGCCTAATTTCAATTTAAACCGTCATGTTATCCCTTGCTGACGCGTGTACCCACCGGTTGTGCCCTTATGGTTGACCCATTTCAAAATTCTTGCAAGATTCACTGAAAAGTCCGGAATAAGTATCGTCAACCACTTGAATATTTGTTAAGATAGGTTGATTCCAATTTAATCGACCGACATAGAAAGGAGGCCCTTACCTTACCATGACGCCATTGCAGATATTTCTATCATTCGGACTTTCCCTGTTAACCAACATGATCGTCCTTGGTGGCGCAATTTCATTTCTTTTTTGGCTAGATGAGCAACGAAATGCCAAACTCGTTGCCGTCCGCCCCGTCCTGAAAGCCGTTTTGAGTACGCTGTTTTTAGCCTACCTCTTCGGCGAATCATGGATCCATACATATTTAGAGCCAAACGGCTTCGGTCTCCACTGGACGTTTTTAAACATGCTGATTATCGTCATGTTCCTGCTTAACGTTCGCTTGGGTATCCGCTGGCAAGGTATCATCGAAGTTGGGCTAATGTTGTGTTACGTCGTTCTTTATTCGGCTGACAGTACACCAATTCTTTGGCTAAGTTACGCTGGGTTTGCACTCATTATTTGGCTGACAACGACTTGGCGTGGGTGGCTACTTCAACGGCGTTATCGCTTGTACAGCACGTTGACGCTATTTGCCGCGGTCACCATTGGCTTAATTGCGTCAATGGATACCGTTGACACCGACGCTACTTTTGGTTACGCCAAATCACGGCCCTCGTTATCCTAAGCATCACGGGAATCGAATATAACCAGACGCTTGACCGATCGTTGGCCACTAATCGCAAGCTTGTTCGCAAAGCCACTACGGACGGCCTCACCAACCTCAAGAATTTCAGTCAGTTTGATCACGACCTGCAAGTCGCCTTCACGAATTACCAGACTGATCACACCCCATATGCCGTGTACGAGCTTGATTTAGACCTCTTTAAGCACGTCAACGATACCTATGGCCATCCAACCGGCAATCGCGTTTTACAAACGGTTGCCGAAACGCTGCATGCTTGTACGGCAAACGCCCCCTTTACCGCGACCGCCTATCGTTTGGGCGGCGAAGAGTTCGGTGTGATCGTCAACGAAGACTGCACGGACCCGACTTATGCGATGCGGATCGCCGCCCATTTTCGTCAACAGCTTGCTGCTCAGAAGTTAACCGAATTTGATTTAGCGGTAACGACCTCGATTGGTGCTGCTAATAGCCGTGACGAACACTATCACTACCATGACATCTACAAAGCGGCCGATAAAAGTTTGTATTTATCCAAACAACGTGGTCGAAACCGCGTAACGATTGAAGGCCAAACGATTGCCTGAACCTAAAAAATTCCCCTGAATGCCAACGTGGCTTCAGGGGAATTTTTACGTTAATTTACTTCATACCTAAGTTTTTCAATTGTCCTTGCACGATTGAATCACATAAATCGTCATAGGCGATACCCGCCGCATCAGCCTCTTGTGGCATCAATGACAACGGAGTCATCCCAGGCAACGAGTTAGCTTCAATCACGTACAAGCCATCGGTGTTCCAGAAGAAGTCGATTCGACCGTAGTTCTGAAGACCCAAGGCGTTAAAGGTTTGAATCGCGATTCGCTTCATCTCATCGTGAACCTCGTCCGGAATCTCAGGTGGTGTCTGGAACTTCGTGGTGTTCCCAGTCACAAATTTGTGTTCGAAATCGTACCAACCATCGTTAACGATGATCTCGATTGCTGGCAACGCCGTCCCGTTGACCACCGCCATTGAGAATTCACGACCCTTGATGTACTCTTCAATGACCACATCATCGTCAAATTCAAAGCTGGCTTGTAAATCCTTTTGAAGTTCGGCATCATCATGCGCAATGTACATACCAACACTTGACCCACCATTGGCCGGTTTAACCACTACTGGGAAATCAAATGGCAACTCAAAATCAGCCGCCGTTGACTTCGTTAAGTTGATAAAACGAGCCGTCTGGATGCCGTTATACAACATCACTTGCTTCGACAGACTCTTGTCCATCGCAAGGCCGGAAGCCAATGGCCCACTACCGGTGTAAGCAATGTTATTTAAGTCCAACACTGCTTGAACCTTCCCGTTTTCACCATCGCCACCGTGTAACCCGATCCAAACGATGTCGGCCATGGCCGCAATCTTCAAGACATTTGGGCCAAAGAGTTGCGTCGTGCCGTCTGGCCGCAACGCGTTGATCACGTCATCCGTCATGATCTCATCACTAATGTTGAGGTCGATGGCCTGTTCGTCACTGGTAAACAACGCTGCTAACTGCTGTTCGTCCGCCGCCGGTAATCCTAAAAACAAGTCAACTAAAGCAACTTCGTAACCCTTTCGCCGTAGTGCGTTAGCGACCTTGGCGCTTGAAGACAGGGACACGTTACGTTCCGTGCTGCGTCCACCCGCTAATACCACAATCTTCATATTGTTTTCCTCCGCGTTCTTTCTTAGAACCTTCAGTATAGCATGAATGAAAAATGCCGGCTACCGGTCTGCGACTTGTCTAATTAAATTATCATTTTGCAAATCGAAGCAGTGGCTTGGCGATCAATGGCACCAACACGCCGGATAAAATCGCTTCCGGAATCCCATTAGTCCCCATGATACCTAACAAGTATGGCATGATGGCATCAACGTTCAATTTATCCAATGGCAACATCCCCATGTAGTAAAGAATTGCCATAAAGCCAAGCACCAACACCGTATTGACCAACGCCCCAACGACGCCAGTCAGTGAGAGTTGCCAAACCTTAGCGTCAGTTGGCCGCCCCTTAACGAGTTTCAAAAACAACCAGCCACTGATCAAACCAATTAACAACCGTGGTAATACCGAAACAAGTGGATTAACCAACACGTAAATCGCAATTGGACTAGTTGGCCAGGCAAACGCCCGAATCCAATTGATCAGCCCCCAAGTCAAGCCCACTAGCGTCCCATCACGAGGACCGAGGATAACTGCTGCAATAATGACCGTAATCTGAATAATCGCAATACTAAATGGCCCAACCGGAATGTACCCTAACAACGGAATGACGTTTTGAATAATTACAATCGCAAAAAAAAGTGCCAAAATACTGATATGAAAGGCACGACTTCGACTTTGAATGATAATCCCTCCCAATGCGATCCCAGTCGACTGGCACCGCAAGTTTTCCCTATTTTAGCATATTATTTGTGAATGCGATGATTTCATGCACAATCGCTTACATCAATTTTAGTTTAGTGTTGTTGTTTGTGTCCGTCGTAAGTGTGTGAAGTTTGTGAAACTTGGCTTCGTTGACGCGTTAATCATGG
>NZ_BBAD01000042.1 GCF_001311075.1 Secundilactobacillus similis DSM 23365 = JCM 2765 | reverse complement strand
ACGACAGCACAAACTAAAGCAACAATCATCGCGTAACTAACTATCAACGAACACGCAAGCTTGCCGTTGCCGAAGTGGCCTGCTAAACTGATTGTAGGATAATGATAGAAAGGAATTGACTTCATGACGCCCCAAAGTATTTTAAAGACCCAATTCGGGTACGATACGTTTCGTACCGGCCAACAAGAGGTGATCGATGCGGTGCTGGATCATCAGCCCACGTTAGCAATCATGCCAACTGGTGGTGGCAAATCGCTGTGTTACCAGATTCCGGCGCTGATTGTGCCCGGGGTGACGTTGGTGGTGTCGCCGTTGATCTCGTTGATGAAGGATCAAGTGGATGCCCTGAACGAAAACGGCATTCCGGCGACCTTTATTAATAGTTCGCTGAGTTACCAAGAAATCAATGAACGATTTGATCAAGCCGCCACGCAACAGGTTAAATTGCTGTACGTGTCACCAGAGCGGCTGGATTCGGGGTATTTTGCCCGTTTGGCTGAATTGCCGATCGACTTGGTAGCAATTGATGAAGCGCACTGTATCTCGCAGTGGGGGCATGATTTTCGGCCGAGTTATTTAAATCTAGCGACCACGATTCAGCAGTTGCCGTCTAATCCGACGATCATTGCACTAACGGCAACGGCGACACCACGGGTTGCGGCTGATATTATGCAACGGTTGGGCATCGATAAAAAAGTCGAGACCGGTTTTTCACGCCCTAACTTAGCGTTTAAAGTCGTCAAAGATCAAGATGAGGATCGCTTTTTAATTGATTACTTGCAGGCTAATCCGGATCAGTCCGGAATCGTTTATGCTAGTACGCGAAAAGAAGTTGAGCGATTAACGAAGTTACTGGAACGCAAAAAAGTGGCCGTCACGATGTACCATGGCGGCCTGGATAAGGCGGAACGACGCCAAAATCAGGAAGACTTCCTCTATGATCGAACCCCAGTGATGGTGGCGACAAATGCCTTCGGGATGGGCATCGATAAGAGTAACGTGCGGTTCGTCATTCACGCGCAAGTTCCCGGTAGCTTGGAAGCCTACTACCAAGAAGCTGGCCGAGCTGGGCGAGATGGGTTGCCTAGTGAAGCAATCCTGTTATTTAAACTGGCGGATGTTCAGATTCAACACTTTTTGATCGAACAATCCGAGCGTGACGAGGCTAGTAAGCAACAGGAGTATGAAAAACTCCAGGCGATGTCCCAGTATGCTAACACGCAGGAGTGCTTGCAGCGCTATATTCTGGCCTACTTTGGTGAAGAGGGCGAGGACTGCGGTCAGTGTAGCAACTGTTTAGACGACCGCGAGTCGCAAGATATTACGATAGAAACGCAGAAGGTGCTCTCTTGCGTGAAACGGATGGACGAACGATTTGGTAAGGGATTCGTGGCGCAAGTCTTGGCGGGTTCTCATAACCAACGGGTGAAGCAGTTCCACTTCGACACGTTATCGACGTTTGGGTTGATGAAGGGTCGGGCGCAAAAATCCATTACGGAGTTGATCGACTTCCTAACGGCCTCAGGGTATTTAGCCGCGGATGGTGGGCAGTATCCCATTTTGAAGATCACCGCACTGGGTGTTAAGGTTTTGACGGGGAAGGAACAAGTTTTCCGGAAGGTCGCAGTTAAGGCTAGCAAGGCGTTACCACAAAACGATGAGCTATTCGAAGCTTTACGCGCACTGCGGCGAGAATTTGCGGAAAAGCAAGGTGTGCCACCGTTCGTTATCTTCTCGGATAAAACGTTACGTGATATGTGCGTTGTGATGCCAAAGACTTTAAATGACATGTTGGATGTTAAAGGAATTGGTCAAAGTAAACTAGAGCGGTATGGCGAGGCATTTTTGGCGGTGCTGCAAGAAAACGCCAAGCAGGCTGAGTAACAAGCAGCACCGTGCCTTATCGTCAATTATTTAATTTTGGTTGAGCTTAAATACTAGAATAAACGCAAACCGCCTCGCAGATTCCTAATTTTGGAATCCGCGAGGCGGTTTTAAATGTTGTTGGAAGTTGCGTGTGCGAATCAGAGTGGCGAGCGAGACGATACTTGGTGCCTAAAGTTAGCCGATTACTTCACCATATAAGCCTGTTTATAATCCGATGCCACCCCACTACTATTATGGATCACCCCGTTAAGTTTGGGGTTAGTGAGGTAGGAGGTTGCCTGTTGATACAGTGGCGTGACGCTTGGTCCTTCATCAGCACTTCTTCCGCCGTCAGCATTGTGTTCCAACGGTCAATAGCGGAGAGGTTGCTACTGCTAACTTTGGTGACTAGATCATTATAGCGATCGTTTTCCCAGTGACCGTAGTTGTGTCGGCTGCGGGTGGTCATAATCTGTAAGAAAGAGAGCGGATCGGGATAATCGGCACCCCAGTACGACAGGAACAGTTCAAAGTCACCGGCGAGACCGCGTTGGTTGTTTTCGGTAAAGCTCCCGGTGACCAGTTTAATGCGCAGTCCGGGAAGGGTTTTGGTGAGTTGGGATTTGACTTCTTTTGAAACCTGTAAGCTGGTGGCGTCATTTGGTGTGGTTAGCGTTAAGGTTTGGTGCGTTTTACCCGTTTGTTTTTGAGCAAGTTGCCATTCCTGTTGGGCTAATTTGAGATTGCCCTTAACACGGTTGACGGCGCGTTGCTGATCGGCGAAATCAGAGCCAGTTTGGGGATTCTTACTCAAGCCCGCAGTAACCAGTCCTCTTGGTGGTAAGGAGGCGTTTTTTAACGCGTTGTTGATCAGTTGGCGACGGTTGATCGCATGGGAAATGGCGAGGCGCGCGTTTCGGTTTTGAAGCAATTTCTTTGCTTGTTGATTGGTTGTGTTAAAATTATATGAGATGAATCGCATCGCTGAGAAGGGGCGGACCACGTAATCGGGTTGCGTTTCCACTTTTGGAATCTGGTTACCTGATAATTGAATCTCGTCAGCGTGGTGGGCCTGAAAACTCGCTAGGTCAGCTGCCGGTGATTTTGACGTGGTGATCGTTAAACGGTGGAGGTAAACGTGGGCCTTATCCCAGTAGTAGGGATTGGGGACCAACGTTCGCGTTAGGCTACCGCTATGCCATTTCACGAGTTTAAATGGCCCGCTGTAAAGTTGAGTCGTTGCCCGCTTACCATACTGAGCACCGTATTTGGCCACCATCGTACTCGATTGTGGGGCAAATAATGGGAAGGCTAGCAGGGTCTTGAAGTAGGTGATTGGGTGGTCAAGCGTCACGCGAAGATGATGGTTCGAAACTGCTTGAACACCGAGGGCGCTCGCTGGGAGTTGTCCCCGGCGAATTTTACTGGCGTTTTTGATGCCGCTCAGCAGATTGGCGTTCACTGATTTAGTCGATTTGGCGATCGTTCGTTTCCAAGAATAGACGAAATCACTGGCGGTAATGGGCGCGCCGTTACTCCAACGTGCGTTATCCCTGATCGTAAAGTCATAGACGGTCGCACCATGGCTAATTTTAACCGCCGTGGCTAGACCGGGATCCACTCGCCCATTTTTGCCGAGTCGATAGAGGCCTTCAGTTGAACTGCGAAGCTTGTTGAAGCTTGAAACTTTTGAAATATCGACAGTGCTCAGTGGCGTGGCTTCTACGATGGTTGCGGTTTGATTTTGGCTCATCACACCATGGTTATCGGTGACCTGTTTTTTCATTGTGGGTGTTCGACTACAAGCCCCTAATAGCAGGAGCAGACTGATGAGCCTAGAAAACGAAACTTAAACGACATGGGTCAGGATCCTTTCACGACAACAACTTAGCCCGATTCAGCGGGACTGAATGAGAAATGAGGTTATCAATTATGGTATCGGAAAAACGACTGTCTGCTGGACAGTTTGCGGCAATCGTACATATTGATCGGCATCAGTTGGATCAGTACGACCAACTTGGCGTCTTTACGCCCGAAACCCGGGATTCAAATGGACGCCGCGGGTATAGTTTATCACAAGTTAATCAATTATTGATGGTTCGGTCGCTACTTTCTGCCGGGGTGTCGGTACAGGCGGTTAAAACAGCGCTAGCGACATCATATCCAGAGGTGCTTAAAGCGCAACAGCAACGCTTGACCGATCAGTTAGCGCAACTCACAGCGGCTCAAGAGCAAGTGACGAAACAACTGACGAACGTTGAGACCGTTAGCCGGGCAGTAACGGATGAAGCGACTTTGGTGACCCGACCGCCAGTTGATGTGTGGACAACGCCGGTACCAGAGGGTGAAGCCACGTTAACACCGACTTTGCAGTCCCACGTGACGCGTATCTTGGCTACACAACAGCCAACGACCATGATGATTGGACGAGTGCACCCTAAAACGGCGATCACTGATGGTGATGATGAAACGGTCACAGCACTGTATACACCAGTCGTTGCGCCACGGCACTTGCCGGCGGATGAGACGCAGGCGGCGGGGCAGTATTTATTGCTCTATCACGACCGGGAAACGCCGCTTTTGGCGGGGTTTGAGCAGTTGACCAAGGCTGCGGAGAATCAACACCTCGTGTTAGCGAACCAATTCTATGAAGAACCAGTTCAAACCGACTTGGCAACTGCTGATGTGGTGCGATTACTGGTAGCAGTTAGGGGGCGAACAGCGTGATCGAATGGACGGATCAGCAGATTCAAGCGTTTCAGACAACGTTATTAACGTGGTATGATCAGGAGAAACGTGACCTGCCGTGGCGACGGGACCACGATCCCTACCACGTGTGGGTGTCGGAAATCATGTTACAACAAACTCAGGTTCAAACCGTGATGCCGTACTACAACCGGTTTATGGCCCAGTTTCCAACGGTCGCCGATTTAGCAACCGCGCCGGAAGCCAAGTTGATGAAGGCGTGGGAAGGACTTGGTTACTATTCGCGCGCCCGGAATTTGCAACGCGCGGCTCGGCAAATCGTCGATGAGTATGGTGGTGAATGGCCACAAACGGCCGCTGGTTTACAGAAACTTGCCGGCATCGGACCGTATACGGCGGGCGCCATTGCCAGCATTGCATTCAACGAACCGGTGCCAGCTGTTGATGGGAATGCGTTTCGGGTGTTTGCGCGGTTGCTGAAGATCGACGATGATATTGCGAAACCGCAGACTCGTCAGGTATTTGAACAAGTCATTTCACGGGTGATCTCACAAGAACGGCCGGGGGACTTTAACCAAGCTATCATGGATCTGGGATCGAGTTATATGACGGCGAAAAATCCCGATAGCGAACACTCACCAGTTAAGGCCTTTAATCAAGCCTACCTAGACGGCGTTGAACTTGACTATCCAGTTAAGACGAAGAAGCCGCGACCAGTGGAAGTAGCCTATTATGGGCTGGCCATTCAACAGGGCGACCGGACGTTAATGGTCAAACGACCAAGCGATGGCCTACTGGCAAATTTTTGGACCTATCCGCTAATTGCTAAGGCAGACGTAGTGGCGTTGAGCGATGCTGACCCTGCCGATGTAAGTGACGAGGCGGCCTTAGCGCTAGTACCACAGTGGGTGAAAGCCAACTATGGGTTGACCGTGACGGTGACGCCAATTGGTGGGCGACCAGTGACGCATACCTTTACGCACCGCAAATGGGTCGTGACGCTGTTAACAGCAACGGTTGCGGCGGATGCCGATTTAAGTTTCTTTCCAGGAAAATGGCTTGATTCAGTTGAAATCAGCACGATGGCCTTTCCGAAGGTTCAAGATAAATTGTTTAAACGAATGATAAAAGAAAAACCAATGTATCGGGGATGACAACGAGTGACAAATGAAGTAAGTGGTCAGCCGGTTGATCAAAACGGCCGACCGTATAATCGAATTGCCTTAGTGTTAACGATGTTGATTGGGACGTTCAGCACCTTTTTGACGTCAACCATGTTAACCACGGCCTTTCCAACGTTGATGACGTCGTTTCACATTAACGCGAACACGGTGCAGTGGCTCACCACGGGATTTATGTTGGTGATGGGAATCGTGATTCCAATCACCGGTTTTTTCTGCAACGATTTGATTCACGTAAATTATATTTAAGTGCCATTTTAATTTTCTCGGTGGGGACGGTGATCTGTTACTTTGCCCAGAGTTTCTGGGTGATCTTGATTGGTCGACTCGTTCAGGCAGCTGGCGTTGGCATCACTGCACCAGTGTACCAAACCATCATGACATCGATTTTTCCACCCTCGCAACGGGGGGCCGCAATGGGGACTGCCGGGATCGTGATCGGGTTAGCCCCTGCCATTGGCCCAACCTTTTCCGGGTGGCTACTGATTCACTATTCATGGCGGATGCTTTTCCTATCGATTATGCCAATTTCACTGATCGTGCTTGTACTGGGGTGGTTTACCCTGCGCAAGGTGTTACCGACTAAGAAGGCACCTATTGATTGGCTGTCGGTGTTAATGTCGGTCGTTGGGTTCGGCTCTATGCTGTTTGCGTTTTCTTCCGTTGGCGATTATCAGTGGACGGATCCCATTGTGTACGTGACGTTAACGATTGGGGTCATCGTGGTCGCACTATTCGTTTGGCGGTCACTTAAAATTAAGAATCCGTTACTGCAATTGAAGGTGTTCAAAAATGGTGAGTTCACGCTGTCGGCCTTTTTAGTTGCCGTGGCCTTTATGTCAATGAACGGATTTACGTTGGTGCTCCCACTGTATTTGCAAACGATTCGGGGAGAATCGCCGCTTGCTTCTGGGCTAACGTTATTGCCTGGGGCCATCGTGATTGGGGCCATGAACCCGATTACTGGTCGGGTGTTTGACCGGCTAGGCGCTCGAAATATGGCGATTACCGGCATGTTTTTGCTGACGGTGACCACGGCTTCGTTTATTCCGATCACGGCAACCACGCCGGTGATTTACATCGTCTCGCTGTACACGGTGCGGATGTTTGGTATTTCCATGGTGATGATGCCCGTAACGACGACCGGGATGAACGCGTTGCCGTTAAACTTGATTAGTGACGGGACCGTTGTGAACAACACGGCTCGGCAAGTCTTTGCATCGATGGGGACCGCTGTGCTGGTTTCAGTCATGTCTAACGTGACGAACAACCAAACGCCGGGACATGGCGTTGCGACTGCGACACCGGTGTTATTTAAACACTTGGCACTACAGGCGAATGTCGTTGGGTTTCGGTACGCCTTTTTGATTGCGACGATTTTTGGGGTCATGGGATTGGGTCTGACCTTCCTATTGAAGAAGCCTTCAAGGGAGGCGGCTTAGCATGATTATTTTGATTTTATTTATCGGCGCCGTATTATTTGCAACAACGATGATTTTTGCGCAACCGAGTGGTCGAAAGACGTTGTTGGTGACGTTAGGACTTGTGTTGACGGTCGGTAGTGCGGGTGCGATGATTTTGAACTACAACCAGCACTTAGGCTCAAGCGAGTGACGGTAACGCGGCACTATCCGTTGGCATCAAGTCAACCAAAGGCTGGTCGGGTTTTACTGGTGAAGCCCCTCGGAACCGCCGGACGAGAACCCGTTTACCTTTACCGCACTAATCCGTTGGCGAAGCAGTTAACGAAAACCAATCCGGCTAAGGGCAGTGCTAAGGTGATTCGAAATGCCGCTCAGACCCGGTTGACGGTGAAGACCACTACCTGGGTTTACCGCAATGAAGAATTGCGCTTACTGTTTGACGTTGGGATGCCCAACCATGAATTTGCTGGGAAACAGTGGCAGTTTGAACTGAAGTCCGGTTGGCGAGTAGCGACGCTTCGATAACCGGATTTGTCGGGCTGAATCGGGCGTAGTTTGAAGAATATGACGGTAGAGTCGTGAATTTGAGGTAATTTCGTGTATAATGGCAACAAATAACTGCCGCAATGAGAGGACGAAAAACATGGATACAGTATTTGATGTCTTAAAAATGGTTTCCGTAAACCACCACGGAATCGTGGGTGAGCAACTTGTGATCACGGATGTCAGTGGCAAGCCCAACGGCCTGTTAACGGATCTGTTGCGAGATACGCTTGGTAATATGCGCTTATTCATCGATATGGAAAAGGTCTTCTCGGCAGATGATGTGCTGAGTGCGCTGGGTGAATGTACGCCACTACCAGACGATGTTTTGGACGAATACGCTAAAATCTTAAAGGAACGCGTGTTGGGCTTAAACATCGCCCCACAAAAAAATCAGGTCGAGATTTTGGTTCGCTAAACCAACCAATCGGGTTAAACCTGAAAATGACTTCACACTAATTTCACAGAAGACCTTCATCTCTGTAAAAATACTGGTAGCGCTTTATACCGCATACGAGATAGTGATGAGAACTTCTAATGAAAACAGATAAATTAGCGTTTTTGAGCGTTTTATAGTTGCACTTTTCGGAATTACCTGTTATTGTAATGGTAATGTATTTATGCTTCGGAATTAAGGTACAACGTTCTTTTTAGAATGGCTCCTTATTCAAAAGTTTCAAATGCAAAATTTATTTGCGCATAGCGCATGGAGGTTTCATTCTAATGGAACAAGGTACTGTTAAATGGTTCAACGCTGACAAAGGTTACGGTTTTATCACTCTTGAAAACGGCTCAGATGTATTCGTACATTTCTCAGCTATCAACGCTGACGGCTTCAAGACTCTTGAAGAAGGCCAAAAGGTAACTTTGGACGTTGAAGACGGCGACCGCGGCCCACAAGCTGCTAACGTTACTGTTGCTTAATTCTTAATTAAGCCTAAAAACGATTCGACTAGTGATAGTCGAATCGTTTTTTTGCGTATAAATGATTAACTTGTCGCTAACCTTTAATCAGGTAGTGCCCGTACAGGGAGCCTCAGTGTATTTTTTCAGAAATATTGTGAGGCCGCAGTGTGCACCGCACTATTGCGTCACATGCCCCGTGTTCTTATAGTCGATGGCCCATGTTTCTAACGCTTCAATGACTGGGATAAACCGCTGACCAATATCGGTTAATGAATATTCGACCTTGGGTGGGACCACTTTGTAAACTTCACGGTGTACCAAGCCAAATTTTTCTAAGGCACGGAGTTCTTTTGTTAAGTTCGCTTGGGTTACTTGTGGCATTTTTCTACTTAGTTCCCCAAAACGCAGGTTGAATCACGTAAATAGAAGATAACGACCATCGCCCATTTACCATGAATAATTTGCTGAACGTCTGCTATTGGACAATCTAAAATATTTGATTGATCGTATTCTTGTTTCATGCGCGTCCTCTTCCTTTACTATCAAAAAAGATAGTATCTATTAAAAATTAACGTACTTATTATTTTATATGATACCGAATATACTGATGGGTGTAAAGAAACTGCAGGAGGATGAACGATGAAAATTACAATTTTTGGTGCGTCTGGTGGTATTGGCCAACACGCAGTTAAACATGCCTTGAATGCGGGGTATGAAGTCAATGCATTTGTACGACATCCAGAAAAAGTCCAAGTGGTCAATGATCGACTACATGTGATTCAAGGATCAATCGATAATTACACTGAAGTGAGTGCAGCGATAGCGGGGAGCGACGCAGTTGTCTGGTGTGTTGGTATTCCCATGGGGAGATACGATGGCTATCCTTCATTGGATGGCCATCGGGTATTATTAAGAGCAATGAAAGCCCAAAATATCTCCCGTCTAGTTGATTGGGGCACCCCTAGCATCCATTTTGAGAAGGATACAAAGTCATTCATCACGGTGGTTCCGGGGCTAATTGCTGGAATTACACTCCGACATGCTAAAGAGGAAATGCAAAAAATTGGGGACCTGTTACAAGAGTCAGATGTGGATTTCACTTTGGTCCGGTTTATGGCACCCAAGAATACGGTCTATACTGGCGAAGTTAAGGTTGGATTTGGGGACGTAAAAATGAAGCTTGCCATTTCAAGAGAAGATATTGGTGCGTTTATGATTGATCAGATTCAGAGTGATCAGTACCTACGTTCTATGCCTATCATCGGAAGCTAATCAACTTAGGTGGCAATAATGACTTTCAACGCTGTCTAGCGGATAACCGTAAGCAGACACAACAGTTATTTTTTGTTAGAAAGTGGGTATATGGATCTAAGAACTACCAGCTTTCGACGGGGGAAGCTGTCTCTTTTAAATTTATGCCACACACATATGGAAGTAAAAACAAATCAAAAGCTTGGGTTGTGGGCGTATTCGAAAGGAGATGCCTATCGGGATATCCGCGTAGTATTAACTGACTCGAAGGATCACTTACTTGAAGATACCAAAATCGCACCCAACACTTACGCTGAACACAAACGACAGCAAAAAGTGACCGAATCTCGCTTTATAAGATTCGGTCACTTTTCCTATTAACACCAACTACGATTCAGCCGGCGTTAAGTAATTTTCCAACGCAGTCTGGCCAATTGTCAGTAACCAACAGAAGAACCAGTAAATTGCGGCAATCATGATGTAGATCGACATGTAATCTTGATGCGCGCCGGCAACAATCTTGGCCTGCATGAACATTTCGCTGACGGTGATCATGGCAGCCAGTGACGTGCTCTTAAACAAGTCCAACAAGATGTTCCCCAGCGCTGGAATCGCGATTCGAAACGCTTGTGGAAACACGATGGCACGCACGACCTGCGAATAACTCATCCCAACAGAGTAGGCGGCTTCCCACTGACCACGGTCAACGGCGAGAAACGATGACCGAAAGACTTCGGAGATGAAGGCGCTACAGTTGATGGTAAATGCAATCGTGGCTGCTGGCAGGGCCTCGGTATTAAAGCCAAAGTAGATAATAAATAAAATAACCAGCATCGGAATGCCCCGCATCGCCGAGATAAACGCCCGAGCCGCCCAGTGGAGCGGGCGAAAGTGACTCAATTGGGCGAGGGTCAGGAACAGACCCAAAATCATGGCTAAGATGAAACTGATGGCCGTTAACCCCAGTGACATAGGAAAACCAGTCAGAATCTGAGGAATCGACGAGAACGCCAGTGGCGCGTTAAAAAAATTGGGAATCGATAGAAATTTTAAAATCGACATCTAATCGCCTGATCTACCGTTTAACGGTGAAGTTTTTCGAAATTTTGACGTTTGGTTGTTTGGAAACATCGGCGCCATAGAACTTTTCAGAGATCTTCTTTAAGGTGCCGTCCTTCTTAAGTTCGGCAAGGGCCTTGTTGACTTGCTTCTCCAACTTGGTGTTACCGTGCTTCATGAGGATCCCGACGCCAGAGCCGTCTTCGTTAGTGGTGAAGTACATGTTGCTCAATAACTTCAACCCACTGTGTGGCGTAGCAGCTAAGGCTAATTTTTGCAGGTAGTAGTCATTCATAATCATATCAGTTTTGCCGTTCTTAACGTCCTTAAGGTAAACGTCATTTGACACGTTATCGTAGTTGACTAACTTGGCACCGAGTTGCTTAGCAAGTGCCTGGTAACTTGTCCCAGCTTCACCAGCAGACCGCTTACCTTTGATGTCAGCCCATGAGTGAATCCCAGAGTCATCCTTTGACCGAACCATGATACTGTTAAAGGAGTGCTTATAAGGAGTGGAGAGGGTGAATTCCTTCTTACGAGCGGGTGAAATGCCGAAATCATTGGCAGCCATGTCGGCCTTGCCAGTCTTAACCGCCGTCAATTGACCATCAACGTTCATTTCCTTAAAGGTGACTTTGCGGCCAAGTTTTTTGCCAACGGCTTTAACGATTTGAACGTCAAAACCAGTTAACTTATTCGTCTTCTCATCGTGATACGATGTCGGGTACAGCGTCCCGGATGTCGCAACGACGAGGGGCTTTTTAGTGGCTGAGGAAGACGACTTCGAGCCACACCCCGTTAAAATAAGACCAAATACTAATGCCAAACCAAATAATTTAAACCAACCTAAGTGCCGTGCTTTCATGAAAATAAACTCCCTTTCCAACAACAAGAATAACTCCAGTATACGGCCTTGAAAGCGCTTAAGCAAGTGACTATACTGACATTAAGTAAGTTATTAATTGAACAATTCAGTCGTATTTTCAATTTAGTTACATTCGTTTAAATTAATTATCATGATTAGATTTTCAACGATAATTATTGATAGATTTCATCGAGTGGGTGAGTTTAACTATCACCGATTAAAATCAAACTGTGCTAGAATGGTCAAAAATACGTTGATGAAAGGAGATTGGACCCATGGAAACCCTTGTAATCGTTGCCCACCCGCAACTTGAGGATTCAAGTACCCAGCAGTTTTTACGGCAGGCGGCGAAACCATTAGAAAAAGTTGTGTGGCATCCGGTACCAAAAACTAATGAGCTAGATATTATGGCGGAGCAAACCAGCTTACGGCAAGCAGACCGGATCATTTTCCAGTTTCCATTGTACTGGTATAGTGCGCCGGCTAGTTTAAAAATCTGGGAAGATGCAGTACTAACTCGCCATTTTGCGGATCAAGCAGTCGATGGTGCGCTGGTAGGAAAAGAGCTTGGGTTAGTGATTTCGTTAGGGACGCCCGAACGCCACTATGCGGCAGGTCAACCAGAGAATGTCTCGCTCTCTCAGCTAACCGTTCCGTTTCAAGCGTTGGCACACAAGTTAGGAATGACCTTCTTACCCACGTTAGTTGTGGATCAGTTTGGTTACCAGTCCGAAACGGAGAAAATGCAGTTGTTGGTGCGGTACCAACGTTATTTGACGCAAGAATCACTTGGTCATTTTAAGGACGAAGAAGCATGGCTGTTAACTCGCTTTCAGGATTATGTGGCGACGTTACCGGCGGAACAGCAAACGCAGGCGTCATTATTGTTAGATCAGCTGACCGCTAACCAGGATCAACTAGCGGAGCTTCAAGCAACAATCAAAATGATGCAGGATACGGAGGACTTTTAACCATGGCGGATAATTGGACGGCAAACGAGCTTCAAAAACTGGCGACCCAGGCACCGCATTTTCAAGACCGCGCGTTATTGACGGCCTTAGCGGCATTGGCCAAAGAGCAACAACGTCGAATCGACTTAGCATCGGGCGAACTTGATGGCCGAATGTGGAACCCAAGTCAGTGGTGAAATGACCCGAAATTGCAATATTCGGTGAAAATAAAGTGCGTTAGAATGGAACTGAAAACTAATTTATTGGTGGTGAGCAGAGATGTTGGGGTATGCGTTTTTAGCTGCGGCAATCGTGTTTGAAATTGTAAGTAGTTCGCTTTTGAAGGAGGCGGATGGGTTTCACCGAATGTGGCCCACGTGTCTGTTGATTGTGGGGTACACCATCACCCTCTTCTTGTTTGCAAAATCCCTGAAGTGGTTAGATTTAGGCGTGGCGTACGCGTTATGGGGCGCAATTGGCACGTTATTTACCACGATTATCGGGATCTTGTTTTTCAAGGAGCACTTTAGCCGAACCAAAGTGATTGGCGTGGTGTGCATTATGTTGGGCACGGTCATGTTGAATCTACTGTGAGGTGAAGCTGATGGCAAAGTATTACGTTGCGCTGGCGGTGGCCATCGTCAGTGAAATTTTAGGGACGTTATCGTTGAAGTTATCTGCAGGCTTTACACAACTTTGGTGGACCTTGGCGAGCATCGGCTTGTATTTGATTATGCTCTACTGCCTGTCCTATACGATTCGGGTGGTGCCGTTGAGCGTGGCTTACGGTGTCTGGACCGGTGCCGGAACCGTTTTTACTGCCTTGCTTGGTGTGATGGTGTTTCACGAAACGCTATCGATTGGCCAAATTGCGGGCTTGGCGCTGTTAGTCCTCGGCGTGGTCGCGTTAAACCGCTCTGGTGAATCAGAGGAAGAAACCGAGTACGAAGCGTTGCAGATCGAAGATGAGTTTCAGATGGACGAGAAGTTTCGCTAACACAAAGAAGTTTTGGTCCGTTGTTGACAACCGAATCAAAATTCGTTATAGTACCAATAATTAATCAGGAGAGGAATCGGTATGTGTCCAATGAAGACAGTCGCCTAACGTCGAACGTACAGCTTAAACGAACTCAACCTCAGGGGTGGAATCTATCGTCTAAGCGGGTTTCGAATAGGTGACTAAGACATGCCCGGTTCCATAAATTGGACCAGTCTGCCGCCTATTTGCGAATAGGAGGCTTTTTTATGCGCTGTTAAAGGTTTAACGCCAACTCAAAAACCTTTAAAGGAGTGACTGCAATGTCCAATTATCAACTAACTTCATTGACCAAAACCATCGGGGCGCGGACCCTGTATGAGATTTCTAAATTAACGGTGGCGCCACACGACCGAATCGGGTTAGTGGGCCACAACGGCGCGGGGAAGACCACGCTATTTAACCAGCTCTTAACGGAAGAGGCGATTCAACCAGCGGCCCGCATCTGGTTGGTGCCGCAATTAAAACCCACCGCAGAATTGAGTGGTGGCGAACAGGTTCGGCAGTATTTGAACCAAGCCTTCGCGCAAAATCCCGATATTTTACTGCTGGATGAACCAACCGCAAACTTAGACGTTGCCAGTATCGAGTGGTTGGAAAAACGACTCAAGCGGTACCGGGGTGCGTTGATCGTGATCTCCCATGACCGGGACTTCCTGGATCACATGACCACGACCATTTGGGAGTTAAGCGACGAAACGATCCACGTCTATTCGGGTAACTACCACGATTACGAAACGCAAAAGGCACAACAAACCCAGCAACAAGCTGATCAATATCACCAGTACGTTGCGGAAGAAAAACGCTTGAAGCAAACGATTGAAAAGCAACGGCAACGTGCCGAACGGGCAACCCGCGTACCTAAGAGTAAGAAGGGGACTTCCGAGATTCACGGGATGACGCCGTACTTTGAAAAGATGAGTAAGAAACTGTATCAGGTTGCCAAATCAACGGAGAGTCGGTTAGATCAAATGGATGTGGTGAACCGGCCAAAGTTTGAGAAACCCATTAAGATGGCAATTCCAAATGCCACCCAGTTGAAAGGTAATACGGTGTTATCAGTCAACCACCTGACGCTGACTCGTGGTGAGCGAACGCTGCTATCGGATGTTTCGCTGAAGGTTAAGGCGGGCGACCATCTGGCTATCACAGGACCCAACATGGCTGGCAAGACCAGTTTGCTGACCCACTTACTGGATACTGAAGATCCTGCTGTGAAGTGGTCACCGTTGGCGAAACTGGGGTATTTCCAACAAAACTTGGCCAACCTGACTGGTGAGGCGTCGATTTTAGCGAACGTTACGGCCACCAGCGTCCAAAGTGACGAAACGGTGCGATTGATTTTGGCACGACTAGGGTTTGCGGCCAACACTTGGCAGAAACCAGTGAACGTGTTAAGCGGCGGTGAGCGGGTGCGGGTATCATTGGCGAAGCTGATGCTGAGCGATGTCAATGGCCTGATTCTTGACGAACCCACCAACTTCTTGGATATCGAATCGATCAACGCGTTGAGTCAAATGCTGCGTGATTATGAAGGCACGCTGATTCTCGTTTCCCATGACCGCTGGTTTGTGCGGCAGGTTGTGGACAAGTCACTCCAAATTGTGGATAAGACGTTACGCAACCCAGCCGTTCAGGTGAAACAACCGACTAAACGAGATCCAGCGGAACTCTTACAGTTGGAACTCAAGCAAACCGCGTTGATCAACCGCTTGGCGACGAATAGCACACCAGAGCTGGAAGCCGAATATCAGGCCATCACCAAACAGATTAGGGAACTTAAAGCCTAGAAACGGGGAAATGCGGTACAATGGAAACACGCATTAAGAAGGACTGAATAATTAAGATGTTAACGGAAAACGTAACTGAAGAGGCCGCCACCGTCCAACGGGCGATCGAGCGACAACTCCACCACACGCGCAAACAAATTGAAGCACTTGAGAAGGCCGTTCAAAAGGTCGGCGATTACGAAGCATTACAGGTTAAGGGCACGTTGCTTAAAACCTATGCCAGCCAGATTCCCGCTGACCTTGGCTACGTTAAGCTACCGGATTACCGACATGAGGGCTTTGAAATTGGCATTTACATTGATCGGTCAAAATCGTTGATGGCGAATGCTGAGGACTACTTTCACGAGTACCGGCGGGCTAAGCGGGGGTTGGCAACGGTTCAGGAGAACCTGACAGCGGCCAAACAAGCCTTGGCGCAACAAGTTGAGCGGCAAGAAACGCTCGATGTGACGGATGTCCAGCAGGTTGAACAGGTCAAACAACAACTGATTGACGAAGGGGCCATCAAAACCAAGGTCCTGCACTCATCTAAGAAACCAGAGCCTGCACACCCACGGCGGTTTTACACTACTGATGGTGTATTGGTCGAAGTTGGTAAGAGTGATCAGCAAAATGACCACCTGAGCTTAACGGCTAATCCCAACTTCTACTGGATGCACGTGGCGGAACTACCCGGTTCCCACGTGGTGATCCACAGTGATCATCCTAGTGACCGGGACTTGCAGGAAGCGGCTGTTTTGACGGCTACTATAGTAAGGGTCGCAAGCTAGACCGGGTACCGGTTGACGTTCTGCGCGTTCGGCAACTGAGCAAGCCTAAAGGCGCTAAAGCTGGCTTAGTGAACGTTCACGGGAAGTTTCAGACGATCACGGTAACGCCGGATGCTGATTTGGTTGAGGCGCTGAGAGAGCATTAGGGTAAATAAAAAGACTCGCGGTTGCGAGTCTTTTTATTTGCTGTCTCTTGTGTCCAACGTAAGGGTTGAATGTCGGCTGTTTGTCATCGCTTCGCTCGCCAAAGCCGCATGAAAACTGGCGCTCTCAGGCTACAAAATTCGGCGCCGCTTGAACTGTCATTTCTAGGGTTCCTGAAGTTGTAGGAACTTGCCAACCACGCGCTTTCTGGCCACCGCGCCGAATGGTGCTGCGCGAGACTGAGAGCTGCATGTAGGGGCACTTCGATAAAACCGCCAGGCTCGGGCGCTTTCACCGAAGTGCCCCTACACACCGCTCTCAACCCGTCTCGCTCCGCACACTTACGCTGGACACAAGCGACAGCACTATCCCATATTGGCATCCCGATTAAACCGATCAACATCATTCGTATCGCCAACCACCGAAATCAAATCATTGAGCTCGATCACATCGCTAGCCTGCGGTGAAATGTTAACATGCCCGTCCGAAGTAATCGCAATTACGTTAACGTGGTAGCGGTTGCGGACTTCTAGTTCGATTAACGTCTTGCCCACGAATTCAGGGTTGTCCACTTTGACTTCAGCCAGAGTGACGTTATCGTTTAAAATCAAGTAGTTAACGATGTTGGGTTGTAATTG
This sequence comes from Secundilactobacillus similis DSM 23365 = JCM 2765, assembly GCF_001311075.1. Classification (GTDB taxonomy): domain Bacteria; phylum Bacillota; class Bacilli; order Lactobacillales; family Lactobacillaceae; genus Secundilactobacillus; species Secundilactobacillus similis. The sequence goes on along the minus strand of NZ_BBAD01000042.1, from coordinate 10,981 downwards.
ATGAAAGACGATTCGGCGGGCCATGTCGCGTTCAGGACGGACGATTTGGTCGGCACCGATTTTTTCTAGGACCCGAGCATGGCTTTCGTTTTCAGCCTTGCAGATAACGTCTTTGGCGCCAAGCTCCTTAGCCAGCAACGTTGCCATGATGCTGGCTTGAATGTTTTGGCCGATGGAGATGAAGACGTGGTCGAAACTGCCGATGGCAAGATCCTTCAAAGTTTCCTCGTCCGAGGCGTCTGCGATGACCGCTCGGGTGACGAGGTTGGTGAAATCGTTCACCGTTTCTTCATTGATATCGATTGCCAGCACTTCCTGGTTCGCTTCAACGAGTGACTGACAGATGGCCGCGCCGAACTGGCCCAGTCCGATGACGGCGTAGTTTTCCTTTTGACGTCCTTTAGCCAATGAGCACACTCTCCTCTGGATAGCGGTAACCGCGTTGTTTCCGGTCCGCATTTAAAATTGAAAACATGACGGTGTAAAGGCCGACCCGGCCGATGAACATCAGGAACATAATGATGATTTTGCCAAGAAAGGTCAGGTGTGGGGTCAACCCTAACGAGATGCCGGTAGTCCCAAATGCTGCCAGGACCTCAAACGTGACGGTTTCTAGACTACTGCTTTTAGGTAGTGGCTGAGTCGCACATAAAATCAGTGTCGCACCAGCCAAAATAATCAACGCCACAAAAATCAGGGTCAGCGCACGAAAGACGTTGTCCTGCGTAAAGCGCCGATGGCCAAAGGTGGCGTCCCGGCGACCGCGCAACGTCGCGATACTTTGAATCGTCAGTAAACCAACCGTGGTGGTCTTGATCCCACCGGCCGTCGAACCAGGCGTCCCACCAACGAACATCAAAAACATGGTGAAGGCGATCCCCGCAATAGAAAGTTGGTTATAGGGCAAGGTGATCAGCCCGGCGGTTCGCGGCGTGATGGCCATAAACAGGGTGTTCATGAAGCGTTGTCCGACAGAAAGTTTGGGGGCGAGTTGGGCGAGATTTTCTTCCGTTAACAGGTAGACGAGGACCGAGATGCCCATTAACACGGTACCAGTTGTGAGCGCCAGTTTGGTGTGAAGCGATAATCGATGACGCCAAGGATACAGTAATAAGTCTTGCCAGACCAGAAAGCCAAATGATCCGGCAATGATCAGAATGGACATGATACTTAGCAGGTAGGTGTCATTGGCAAATCCTTCAAGGCTGTTACCAAATAGGTCAAAACCGGCGTTACAAAACGCGGAAACGGCGTGAAAGACGCTAAACCAGAGCCCCTTTACCAAGCCAAACCGGGGGTAGAAATCGATAAATAGGAGTCCTGCGCCAGCGACTTGAATAATCAATGAGAGCAGTAAAATTAATTTGATAACGTTAAGTGAGAGAGGTTCTCGAGATTTAAGGATTCTTGGGCTAAAAGTCGGGTGGATAGCCGCATTCGGCGCCGCATGAACAAGAACAACATGACGGTAAAGGTCATGAAGCCCAAACCACCAATCTCCATTAAGAAGAGGATCACGGTTTGGCCAAATGCCGACCAGTGCAGCGCGGTGTTGACCAGCGTCAAGCCAGTCACACAAGTCGCACTAGTTGCGGTGAATAGTGCATCCAACACCGACGTTGCGTGAGCGCCGCGGGTGGCGACCGGCAAACTCAGCAACACGGTGCCAATCAGAATAATCATTAAAAAGCCCAACGTTAAGGTTTTGGGTAGGGATAGCGGGTGACGATGAAATTGAATCAAGTTGCGACCTCCTTGCCGGCAATAGCCAATCGACTTGATTGGTTGCCTGACGTTAGGTTAATTATAGCAAAGATAACGGTTTCTGTACGGAGAATCAGTCGTTGACAAGTCAGCGAAAAACGAGCCTAAGAACGTTGAAACCATGCGGGTTAGCTGTGTTATAATAAGTTCATAATGATTAAACTTAAACCTATGGAGGCCGCACATGCTCATACAACAGGTATCAATTGAAAATGAGGCGACGCTTAAAGACGTTCGAATTGAAGCTGGCAAATTTGTGGCGATTGAAGATCACTTAACCGCTCGGGAAAACGAAGGCATCATCGATGGTCGGGGAAAGCTCTTGCTACCGCCATTTGTGGACCCTCACGTTCACTTGGATTCAACGTTGACTGCTGGTGATCCAGAGTGGAATCAGTCGGGAACGCTGTTTGATGGCATTCGCATCTGGTCGGCTCGCAAGCAAAAGTTGTCCATTGAAGATGTCAAACATCGGGCAATTAAGGCGTTGAAGAAACAAGCTAGCCACGGGACCCAGTTCGTTCGCTCGCACGTTGACGTGACGGATCCTAGTTTGACCGCGTTGAAAGCACTATTGGAAGTTCGGGAAGAAGTGAAGGACTTCATGGAACTGCAGTTGGTGGCCTTTCCACAGGAAGGCATTCTGTCGTTCCCGCACGGTAAGGAATTGATGACCCAAGCGGCCGAAATGGGCGTTGACGCGATTGGTGGGATTCCCCACTTTGAATTTAACCGCGAGTACGGGGTGGAATCACTGCATTTTGTCAGTGATTTAGCCGAAAAATACGGTCGGTTGATCGACGTTCACTGTGATGAAATCGATGACCCAGCGGCTCGGGGACTTGAAACGTTGGCGACGTTGGCCTACGAGACCGGCATGCACGATCAGGTGACAGCCAGCCATACCACGGCGCTAGGCTCTTACAACGATGCTTACGCCTACAAATTATTCCGGCTGTTAAAGATGTCTGAGATCAACATGATCGCCAACCCACTGGTCAACACCTTCTTAGGTGGCCGATTTGATACCTATCCGAAGCGTCGGGGCATGACCCGAGTGAAAGAACTCAACGAAGCCGAGATCAACATCGCCTTTGGTGAGGACGATATCAAGGATCCTTGGTACCCAATGGGGGACGGCAACATGCTGGATCCGTTGCACTTAGGGATTCACGTGGCGCAAACCATGGGCTATGATCAAATCATGAACGCTTACCGGTTTGTGACTTACAATGGGGCCAAAGCGATGCACGTCATGGATCACTACGGGATTGAAGAAGGCAAGGAAGCCAACTGTATCCTGTTGAACCGGAGTAACTTCTACGACGCCTTGAACGAACGGGCAGAAGTGTTGTACTCGATTCACCATGGCCGTGTGATTGTGAAGACGCAGCCGCAGGAAGTGCAGTTGTATTTGGATAAACCACAGCATCAGCAGTGGAGTTAATTAAAAACGGGATCAAACTTGATTAGGTTCTAGAAGATAAAAGCACTCGTGGCTTCCTGGTTTTGGAAGCGGCGAGTGCTTTTGATTATATGTATACGGGCTTTCAAGTAAGATTCCGAAGTTTGAGGCGCTTATCGAGTGGTTCTTGCGATGCGCATTGAGGCAGCGTTTGTTTCGGCTCGGTGTTGGCTTGGGGACTATGGGGAATTTGTGTGTGGTGGAGTTGGGGTTGGTAACCTCTTTTAGGCGACCACGCCGAAATGCGCAAAATAAAGTAAAAGGTTATGTATAAGGGCCTCCCAGTATGACTCCCCAAAATTCGGGGAGTCATACTGGGAGGCCCTTATACGCCACCTTTTAAACGCTTTATTTTGCGCTCTTTTTCTTTGGATGATGTGCTTCCGAAGCCTTCTTCTTCGCCAGTCGTTGCTTATGGATCTCGCGAAGTTGGTCCTTTAAGCCGTCAATTGAATCGGCGTGTTGGGTTTGCCAATCTTTGAAGGACATTGAGGTATCGGAGTCACCAGGTTTTAAGCCGGTTTCTAGCCAAAATAGCGCTTGGCTCAGACTTGAGAAGTTGTACATCCAGAGGGTTTGACCGTTTTCGGAGTCAAACGCAACGTAGGACTTGTAGTGCTTCTTCAAGAAAATATGTTTGCGAATCTTGAACGCTTCCCGTTTACGAGTTAGGCGGTAATCTGGTAGGATAAATTGACCGGTTAACGTTAATTCAGGGAAAAGTTCATTTGCTTGGTTGTGTTGTTCCTTTAATAGGGAACGGGCTTGGTCGATTGTGATCAGTTGGGCGCGGATTTCAGACATCAAATTCCTCCTCTTTGGACGTCGAATCTGGTAGGATGCGGGTTTATTTAGACTGTTTACTCATACCTTTAACTTTAGCATATTCTCACCTAAATTAGAATTGATGTGTATCGAATTTATTGTTAACGTAATAAGTTTTTTCTAAAATATAATAAAATAAATATTGAATCCATCGGAGGAATCGATTTGGGCAAATTTTACGCAGTACGAAAGGGATCAAAACCGGGCATTTATACCGATTGGGAAACGACTAAAGCGCAGGTCAACGGCTTTCCCGGGGCTATCTATAAAGGGTTTAAAACGCGTAGTGAAGCTGATTCATTTATGAGTGGCAGCGCGAAGTCAACGAGTCGGTCGAGTAGAACCAAAACAGCATCACAAACAACGACCCGAACGGAAGGACAGCAGGCTTTTCCGGAACCAGAGATTATCGGTTATACGGATGGTGGTTCTCGTAACACTGGTAACGTCAATGGGGGCCACGTTCGTGATTCGGATAAGGCAGCTTGGGCTTACCGGTTAGAGTTACCAAACGAGATCATCAGTGATTCTGATGGTGAGTGGGGCGCAACGAATAACCGGATGGAAATCATGGCCTTTATGCGGGCGCTGGAAATGTTGATCAAACGTCGCCAGCAACACGCTAAAATTCAATTAGTTTTAGATTCCCAGTACGTCTTGAATGCCGTTACCAAAGGTTGGCTGAAGGGCTGGAAGAAGCGGGGCTGGAAACGCTCAGCTGGTGAGTTAGCCAATGCTGAGTTGTGGCAGAAGGTTGATCAGCTGTTACCGAAGTTTACCCAGCTTGAATTTGCTTGGACCAAGGGGCACGCAACCAATGTCGGGAACGTGTTTGTTGATGAACTGTTGAATAAGACGATGGATCGGATGGTTGCAGATCACCCCGTTGTAGCGCAAAAGCCACGGGTGACGACTAAGCCAAAGGTGAAACGTGCTAACAAGCCCGTTGCGTCAGCTAAAGCAACAACGCCAGCTCAACCGGTGCGATCCACTCAATCAAAACCGACAACGCAACCAGTGTCGAAACCGGATACCCGCCATACCAATATCGATCATTCAGTGGCGGATATTCAAAAAGCACTGGAACAGTTGGACTTGTTTAAGGATTAAATCGTGTTAACTGTGCGGGAAAAGCGCTATTGACTGACATTGAACTGAGGATTATTAGTTGAAACTTTCAACTGATTTCAAATTTAAAAATTAATCTGAAAAATGATTTGATTTCCTTTCTTTTTTGATTGCATATTACCGGTAGTTTATGGCATAATAGCTTGCACACAATTAATTATTTTGAGAGGGTTCACCATGTCAATCACGAAATTTGATGATTTTTTAGCTTATCAACTTACTCAAAATCCTGACTCTAAACGGGATTTTATTGAACAATGTAATCAAATTGAACTTGCAATCGAACAACGCCGAGCAGAACTTCGGTTACGCGACAAAGTACGGATGAAGTCCGAAATGGCCTAAATCAAGTCGTGACACCAGCACGCCAATCGCTTTTCCGGTATGATGACCGGTATTAAGAGAGGAGGCAGTCGGTGTCACTGAACGCATGACTCAAACTTTAACCTGCACACCGACTGATTGCCATGGCACTACCAGATTACGTTGTGTATCCCGCAATTTTTGATGATCAGCATCACGATGGTAACTACACGGTTACGTTCCCCGATGTTCCCGATACGGTCACTCAGGGTGAAACGTTAACAGCGGCGTTCAAAACGCCCCGGATGCGTTGGCAATTGCCCTGCTTGATCGACGGCGCTATCCTCAGGCAACGGATCCCAAAGTTGTTCAGGTTGAACATCCTGATGCCGTTGTGAGTTTAGTTGGCGTCGATATGAAACGAGCACGGCGACGAGCGGATAACCGAACCGTTCGCAAAAACGTGACGGTGCCGATGGATCTCGCGGAGCTTGCCAAGAAGCGCGGAATCAATTTTAGCCGGACGTTGGCGGAAGCGTTAGAATTGAAATTAGAAGATTAGCTTAATAACCAGCGTCACTCAGAGTCGGATCATTTCCGAATGAGTGACGTTTTTTGTTGTGATGTGCCAAAATACCGGCGAATTTTATGTTAAACTATGCAAAAACGGAATAGGTTAGGAGAATCCGAAAAATGGACGTGACGAAGTTAAACACCTTTGTCGACCTTGCGGAAACGTTGAACTATACCCAAACGGCAGCCCGACTGTTTACAACGCAGGCGACGGTATCTAAGCAAATTTTAGCCCTAGAAAAAGAACTCGATACAACGTTAGTGGACCGTTCCCACCGTCAAATCGAACTGACGTGGCTGCAAGTTAGTCTTGCCATACGCGCAAAAAATGGTGGCAACGCAAACCCAAATGATAGCTGCGTTGAGGCGAGAAACGCAGACCCGCAGCATGACGCTGACGATTCGCAGTATTCCGTCCATTTCGCGGTACCGAGCGTTTAACCTCATGTCAGCATTTGCGCAACAGCACCCGGAAGTGGACCTGCATTTTTCGGAAGCGGAAACGGATACGTTACTGCCATCGTTGGCGGATGGCACGAGTGACATTGTGTTCACCCGGTTATTCGAGATCGAGCAAACCGCCTACGACACCTTGATTGGCGAAACGGACCGGTTCGTGGTGGTGTTACCGAAAGCGAACCCGCTAGCGCAAGAAGCCACGTTAACGGTGACCCAGTTAAAGGACCAGTCGTTTCTCTTCTTAAATGAAGTCACTAACTTGTATCGCCCCGTGATGGCGCTATTAAATACCGCTGGCGTCACCCCAAAGGAGCTCTATCGTGGGCAACGGATCGACCTCATCTTGGGGATGATCAACCGGGGCATGGGTGTGTCGATCATGATGGCCCGGTCGCTTGACCTGAGCGATTATCCAGCGGTGACCACGGTACCGTTAACACCGGAACGTCTCAGTCATCTGGCGTTCTTACGATTAAAAAACCACCGGACACCGGCCAGTGATTTATTCTGGGACTTTGTCGTTCATCAGGAACAGTGATCTATTCCATCTTGGAATAATTAAACTGAATAAGCGAATTGTTTCTTGGGTATAAAACTCGCATAATAGACTTATCGAAACGAACGGAGGATGACGACATGACAACGGAACAACCATATGATTTACGAAAAGTGTTGGCAGAGTTGAAGAATGAACCCGGCCAGTATCATGAAACGGATAAGGAAATTGATCCTAACGCTGATTTAGCAGGGGTTTATCGCTACATCGGTGCTGGTGGTACGGTGATGCGGCCAACCCAAGAGGGGCCTGCCATGATGTTTAACAACGTCAAGGGGTTCCCCGGAAGTCGGGTGTTGATCGGTGCCATGGCGTCTCGAAAACGGGTCGGGATGATTTTACATCACGACTACAAGACACTGGGTCACTTATTAAATGACGCCGTGAACCATCCCGTCCAACCCGTTACGGTGAGTCACGAGGAAGCACCAGCCCAAGAAGTTGTCTTGAAGGCCAGTGACCCGGACTTTGATATTCGCAAAATTCTAGCCGCACCAACCAACACGGAACAAGACGCTGGACCATACATCACCATGGGTGTGGTTTACGGGTCAAGTCCTGACAATAAGCAAAGCGATGTGACGATTCACCGGATGGTGTTAGAAGACCGTGATACGATTGGGATGTACATCATGCCTGGCGGTCGGCATTTAGGTGCCTTCTTGAAACAGTATGAAGCGCTGGACAAGCCGATGCCAATTACCATCAATATCGGGTTAGATCCCGCCATTGCGATTGGCGCTACCTTCGAGCCACCGACCACACCACTTGGCTACAACGAACTGCAAGTCGCCGGCGCGCTGCGGAACGAACCGGTTCAACTCGTTCAAGGAACAACGGTCAACCAACTGGGTATCGCGCGTTCTGAATGGATCATTGAAGCCGAGATTTTACCAAATACCCACATGCAAGAAGACATCAACACGAACACCGGCTACGCCATGCCAGAATTTCCTGGTTACGATGGTCCCGCTAACCCAGCCGTTAACGTGGTCAAAATCAAGGCAGTGACCCACCGGAAGGATAACCCAATTGTCCAAACGACCATTGGCCCATCGGAAGAACACGTGTCGATGGCTGGGATTCCAACCGAAGCCTCGATTTTGAGCTTAGTTGACCGCGCCATTCCAGGCAAGGTGCTGAACGTTTACAACGCTCCTGCTGGCGGTGGTAAGTTAATGACCATCATGCAGATCCACAAGGAAGATGAAGCGGATGAAGGGATTCAACGTCAAGCTGCGATTCTCGCCTTTTCAGCCTTTAAGGAACTGAAGACGGTGATCTTAGTGGATGATGATGTGGATATCTTTGATTGGAACGACGTGATGTGGACCATCAACACCCGGTTCCAAGCAAGTCGCGACATCATGGTACTCGAAGGGATGCGTAACCACCCACTGGATCCATCCGAATTACCAGAATACGATCCAGCGCGGATTCGGATTCGGGGGATGAGTTCCAAACTTGTGCTTGATGGTACCGTGCCATTTGATATGAAGGATAAGTTCGAACGGGCACCATTTAAAGAAATGCCAAACTGGCAAGACTATTTGAAATAAGAAGGGAAGTCATTGTGTGAAACGAATCGTTGTTGGCATCACGGGTGCGTCAGGCACCATCTACGGGTTACGCTTGTTGGAGGCGCTTAAAGCAACGCCGGATGTGGAAACGCACTTAGTGATGAGTAAGTGGGCTAAGGAAAACTTGGCCGTTGAACATACCGGTTACACGTTGAAGCAGGTCAACCAACTTGCCGACGTGGTTTACGATGAGCGTGATATGGGCGCGACGATTGCCAGCGGTTCGTTTATGCATGACGGCATGGTGATCGTGCCAGCCAGTATGAAGACTGTGGCATCGATTGCTACCGGCCTCGGCGATACGTTGATTGGTCGGGCTGCTGATGTGACTTTGAAGGAGCGGCGGCCACTGTTGCTGGTGCCACGGGAATCGCCGTTTAACCAGATTCATCTGGAAAATATGTTGAAGCTGTCCAAAATGGGCGTGGAGATCATTCCGCCGATTCCAGCCTTCTATAATAATCCGGAAACGATTGATGATTTGATCAATCACAACACGATGAAGTTGCTGGATCATTTGCACATCGCCAACGACTTTGGTGGTCGCTGGCAGGGATTGAACCAAGCTAAGGCGGCCTTGAAGGATCGTGATCGCGGATGAGTGAAACGTTTGAAGCAAGTCAGGCTGGCGTTCACTTGCAGGCCGTTGTTGAACGGCAGAATCAAGATGTGTTGATTCAGCTGATTGGTGGCGATGTTGCACACTACGGCGTCGTCACTACGGTCAGTCCGACCACTGAGCCGCAGACGATTGCCTTACCCAGTCGGCCGGGTCACCACCATCAAGAGGGTGTTTTGACTGAACGGATGGCCAAGCAGTTAAAGCCGATTTTGCAAAGCAACGCCATCATCGTGAGCGGGGTTCATGTCAATTACATTAAACCTGAACAGATGCGTGCTATGGGGCCGTTAGTTGCTGAACTATCTGAAAAAATTGGTCAGTGGTTAACCGCTCATCCACGAGAAAAAGTGGTTGAACATTTTTCAAAATAAGTGAATTAAAAACGCGGTTCCAGAAATCCTCAATCAGAGAGTTTCTGGAACCGCGTTTTGATTACCCATGATGCTTCTTAAACCGTGAATCAACTTCCTTACTCCAGAAGCCGCCGGACATCTGGGTGGGTTCGTTGACCATAATAAAGGCATCGGGAGAGAGTTCCTTGATCAGTGACATTAATCGGTGATCAGCCTTTCTGGGTGCTAAAATGTTGAGAATCAAGCGCGAACCATTGCGCCCATAACCCCAAGTTTCAGTGACCCCGTAACCGTGATTGCGAATCATTTCAGGGAGTTGTTTGTTGTGCTCGTATTTTGGATCATCATTATCAATGTTTAACGTTACCTGAAAGTTAACGTAGCCCATCGCCACGTGATCTTCAATCAGGATGCCAAGGTAAATGCCGATCCCAAAGCCAATCGTGTAGGCTGCCACGTTAACGGGTGAATCAATATTCTTCAATGCAATCGCCAACGCGATCACGTAGACTAATTCCTCAAGAACGGCCAGCAACGGCGCCCACAATCGCTGACGCCGGACCATCAACATCGTTCGAAACGTATTCAACGTAATATACACCGCATTCAGCACAAAAATTGTCAGTGCTAGTTTCAAAATGCAATCGCCTCTTTCTGAAAGTTGTCTAACACCTTCCAGTGTAGTCAGTTTGAAAACCCGATGAAAGCATTCCGGCTTCGAATACGTGAAGTCGGTGCATTATCGCATAGCTGTCGCTTGTGTCCAGCGTAAGCATATTGTGGTTTAGTTTGTGAAGTGCGGTGATTGGCTTGAACTGTCGATTCCGGTCAGCGACTAGGTTCCTGCTGTGGGGCCGGTCTGAGCCAAAGAGCGGTCTCAGACCTCGAATTGAAACCTCGCCAAAAACCATGCGAGTTTTCAATTCGTCCCCGATAATTGGCGGTTGTTGGAAGTTCGTCAACAACCACCAATTATCGCGACACAGCTTCCACCTAGTCGCTGACCGGAATCTTACATTGGTGTAATTCGGTACTATTGTAGACCATCTCAAACGCTTAACTGGACAATCGCAATAACACGATAAACGCAGAATTGATCATCAGTCACCGTTTCATAATCACGATGGATCAACATCGATGCGACCTAAATGTCAACGTAACCGTACTAAGTACACGCAAACGTGACGCACGACTGGCAGATTTAGCGTTACACAATCGTTAATTCGCTGTGGTTACTGAACATTGACCGCTATCGTTTCTTACGGTCGTTGAGTTATCATTGAACGTTGTGGTTATGCAGTTTTGTCAACTTCAGCGTGTTGCAGTTAGCGGTTAAGTTTCCGACAGCACACC
>NZ_BBAD01000041.1 GCF_001311075.1 Secundilactobacillus similis DSM 23365 = JCM 2765 | reverse complement strand
GACCGGCCCCACAGCAGGAACCTAGTCGCCTACCGGAATCGACAGTTCAAGTCAATCACCGCACTTCACAAACTAAACCGCATTATGCTTACGCTGGACACAAACGATAGCAAGAACCCCGGTGTGTTTTTTCACCGGGGTTCTTGCTGATGATGTTCTAAAGTCCACCAATCTATTGTGCTGTCAGTCCACCATCCGCAGTAAACTCAGCACCAGTTGAATAACTGGAATCATCCGACGCCAAGAAAAGAACCATCTTTGAAACTTCCTCCGGTTCAGCAATCCGCTGCATTGGAATCATCTTCGCGAATTGCGCAACAGCATCATCCGTGTCACCCTGATGAATCATTGGCGTTGAGATAACGCCTGGATGAACTGAATTAACCCGAATGTTTGAATGCGCTAGTTCCAAAGCAGCCGCCTTTGTCATCCCACGTACTGCAAACTTGGTATCGGTATAGCCAATGGCGCCACCAACTAACCCGTTAATTGATGACACGTTAACGATACTACCTTTACCCGTTTTCTTCATTTCAGTCGCCGCGTACTTCATGCCTAAGAAGACGCTTAATTGATTAATTTTAAAAATTTTCAGATAGTCTTCGGTAGTCACATCAAATAACGACTTCGCATACGTGATACCAGCGTTGTTCACCAAAATATCGAGGTGGCCGAAATGGGCAATCGTTTCCTTGATAACGTGTTGCCAATCGGCTTCACTGGCCACATCTTGTTTAACGAAAATGGCGTTTTCACCTAACTCCGCCGCGAGTTTATTACCCGCTTCCTCGTTAATGTCCGTGATAACAACTTTTGCGCCCTCGCTAACAAATAGTTTGGCGTGTGACGCACCCATTCCTTGTGAACCGCCGGTGATAATTGCAACTTGATCAGTTAATTTACCCATGATAAATCCATCCCTTCTAATTTGAGTTATTCTGCCACGCATTTAGCCAACGTTTCTTGAATCGAAGCCAGAACGTCGTGGTCTTTAATGCCTAAAATTGTGTGTGTCTCGGCTGGATCAGAGCACAATTGTTCTTCTTGCAACTGCTGCGACAGTAATAAATTAATGCCGTGTTCCTTACCAGCCGCATCCACTTGAGTCTGTGCCTGTTCCAACTGTGGTTTGACTGTTTCAAACGGAACAACCGGTACCTGTGTTTGTTCAGTTTGGCCAAGTGCGTCAACAATCATCTGATAAAAGGCTTGATAACTCAAGTTATAGCTATTGATTGCGAACGTTTGGCGATGCGTGCCATTTTCCATAGCGCCGACTGCCGCCTCGGCCACTTGCTCAACCGTCACCGCTGAAGTTGCGCCTTTCAAAGCTGGATAAACTGATTGATCCCGAATCATATCGACAAACATTTGCCACAACGGCATTCGGCCTGGCATGGTGCCGAAAATATACGGTAATCGTAATGAGGTTACGGTCATTGCCCCTTCACCCTCTGCAAAGGCGACCTGCTCTTGCAAGAGTCGCGTATTGACATATGGCTGTTGTTGATATTCAGGGTATTTAGCCGCCAGCTTAATCGCAAACTCGCTATTATACGACCCAAATAACACGAACCGTTGAACGCCCGCCTGTCTGGCCAATCGCGCAAACCGTTGTGTTGGTAATACGTTGGCATGATAGTAGAAGCTCAACGCCGGTTTGTCCGGAACCGCCCGTTCATCAGCACCAGCCGCATACATAAAACCATCACAATCCGCCAACATGGCGACAATTTCATCGTCACTGAGTTGGTTCATGTCACCAAGCTTTACCTCAACCGATGCTGGCAATAAATCATCCGTTGGGAGCGGTGGCAACGCCATGGTCTTCACTTGGTAACCACGCGCCAACAGCTCTTTAATCGTGTAATATCCTAAAAAGCCGGTTCCCCCTAGTACAAATACTTTTGACATGTAATCTCCTCTTTTCCAATTAGTTTGCTAATTAATTCACGATTAGTATAATTGATTTAAGTAAGCGTTTACTAACAAAAATCCGCTAACTGTTCAAATAAGGAGATTCAGCATGAACTATACTTATCCCTATGTCAGTACGAACTACGTCTCCGGTCAGTATCGACCGCAGTCGTTAACGATTGTTAGCCAGAAAATTAGCCAAGTTCAACCGCCGCATTTTTCGGACGAGGCCGAATATTTAATTGTGACTGCTGGTGAAGTAACGTTACTGTTAAACAATCAACCCATCAGCTTGTCCGCCGGTGAAGTCGTATTGCTGATGCCCTTTCAGATGCAGCAACTCAAACCAGAGCCGGACAACCCAATTGAACTGTTTCGAGTTCGACTCTCGTTAGGCCTTGTTTTGCTGTCTTCCATCGATGAAGCCCAATATACCAAAGCACTCCAGAACTCAAATCGTTTCCATCCCATCATTCGAATTAAACAAACCGAACAGGACTTTCTCATTCACTTTTGCCAAGAAACGATCCGTCAAAAACAACTTCCAACTGGCCGAACCTCTAGTCTTAACCTGTCGCTAGTTTCCTACTTATTTCACCTATTTCAAACCGAAACCCAAGTGCCGCTACCGGATCAAAATCCTGATACGGCTTGGCAATGGCTAAGGTATCTTCAATACCATCATCAATCGGCAGTTACGTTAACCGAACTGGCCACCATCTTTGGTAAGACCGAACACGATATTCAGCAAGGCCTTGTTCGAATTAGCGGGTTCACGTTCAATCAACTCCTGAACCAAGTCAGGATCCGTAACGCCACCGCGCTTCTCCAATTCTCTGAACTCACGATTCGCCAAATCGCCAATATCTGCGGTTTTAAGTCGATTGGCACCTTCTACTACCAATTTGAGTTGGTGCGTCATCAACGGCCACTTGATTACCGCAAGCAACTACGTACCCATGACCAGCTTGTCGGCTTGAGCGATGGCTGGGTCATTGGGGTTTATCTATTAGAACACTGTTACGAACCAATCACGGTTGAACAACTTGCTCAGCAACTAAACTTCTCCGTGGATACGGTCACCGACCGGCTAAAACAACACTTTGGTTTAACGTTCAAACCGTTATTAAACCTTTTCCGGTGCGAACTGGCGCGACCACTAGTACTCGCTTCGACTTTAACGATTGATCAAATTGCGATTAAGGCCGGCTACCACGATACAGCAAGTTTTGTGCGCAACTACCGGCGAATTTGGCAAGTGACGCCTAGTCAGGAACGACGTGAGCAATCGTAACGGCCTTAATCATCGATTTGCGTCATTCAGGCACAAAAAGCACCTTGACCGCAACTACAAGTCGAGATGCTTTTTACGTTGTTCTCGATTGTATAGCCCACATCTGTCATAATCGCTCACGCCTTAACTTGAATACCTGTTATTATAGAAGTAAGCGCTGCCTAACCGTTAGACGCATCGTCCTCAACTGTCTAGGCTGTGAAAGAAGGCGAATTTTCATGAAAACAATTCTCATCATCGAAGACAACAACGACATGCAACAACTCCTCAGTGGCTTTTTGGCGCCAACCTTCAACCTCGTCCAAGCTTACTCCGGAACAGAAGGCCTACTTCAATTTAACGCCAACCACGTTGACCTAGTTCTCCTCGATCGCTTATTGCCGGGAAAAAGTGGCGATGACGTGCTTGAGATCATCCGACAAACGTCGCAAGTGCCAATCATTATTTTAACCGCATTAGACGATACCAACGACATTGCTACATTACTGCTAGCGGGCGCCAACGACTACGTGACGAAGCCCTTCAACATCAACGAACTTCAAGCCAGAATTGCCGTTCAACTCCGACAAAAACAGCCAGCAACCACGACTGCACCACTGACCTACAAGCGGTTAACCTTAATGCCAGACCAGTTTACCATTACCAACGGGACCGATTCATGCTCACTCAAGCGCAAAGAGTGTGAACTACTGGCACTCTTATTCGAAAATTCGACAACGATTTTCACCCGTGAGCAACTCTACGAACGAATCTGGCAGACGCCGTATCTGGGGGATGAAAATACGATCAACGTTCACCTCAGTAATCTGCGTCGTAAGTTACATCAATTGGATCCAGATCACGACTACATTGAAACCATCTGGGGAATCGGGGTGCGATTAGCATGACACTCATTTTAGTAGGACTATGTATCGTCATGGCATTGGCCCTCATTTATCTATTGATCGTGTTAAATGATGCCGACGCCCTGACCAAACAACTCCGGTTCATTAATCAGCACGACACCAATGGTCAATTGAACGTTAAAACGCGCAATCATCACGTTGTCACCCTTGCTCGGGAAGTGGATCAATTGCTGGCGCGACACCGTGACGTTCGGCGTCAGTCCATCCAAACTAAAAATCAACTGGACTTAGCAATTCACAATATTTCCCACGATCTACGAACCCCGTTAACGGTTGCCAGCGGGTACGCCCAGTTGCTGGTCAGTGACGAAACGTTACCAGCAACCACTCACGAACAGGCCACCCGACTCGACCGAAACCTGGAGACGTTGACGAAACACCTGGACCTCTTGTTATTGTATAACCGGTTGATTGAAAATCGAATCACCATTTCACCTAAGCGCCTCAACGTTTCAAAACAACTGCAACAAGCCTGTCTTAACGTTTATGATGCGCTCCAACAACATCACATCAACGTCACGTTAGCAATTGCGCCGAACGTCACTTGGCAGTTAGATGAGGAGGCGATGAACCGGATTTTCCAAAACATTCTGGGCAATATTTTGGATCACGGTTACCAAACTGCTGAGATTCAGTTAACCCAGGATCAAACAGGTGTGACACTCACCGTCACGAACGGGCTGCAAACCCCAATCAAGGATGCGGACTGTTTGATTGATAAATTTTATACAGAGGATTTGTCGCATCAAAAGCAAAACGCCGGCTTAGGGTTGTACATTATTTCTGAATTAACCCATCTCCAGCATGGTGAAATGACGATTTCAACCACTCATGAGCAGTTTAAAATTAGCATTCAGTTTACTAAGTAACCAACAAAAAGCATCTTAGCGGGATTTACTGCGCTAAGATGCTTTTATTGGTTCAAATTCAGTTACAAGTCCCGTCTGCGGAACGTTAGATATGAGATAACCAAACAAACCAGAATAGTGCCAAGTGCAACGAACAACAATTGTGTCATGCCACTAGCTGTGTAGTACGTGAAATAAGCACTATCAACGTTGTTTTGAAAGTTGAAGTTGCCGACCCATTTATGTTTGTAGAATAGCGCAAACATCAACGTCATGATCATCGGAAATAAAATTGTGGTGACCACCGCCGTCAGCGTAGAGAAAAAGAGGTAGACGATCAAGACTGCAACCGCAAAAATGGCACTTAATTCAACAAATTGAAGACTCGCCGTTTGGAGCCACTTGACAATAAAGTGGCGGGTGATGTGACCAATCCCATTTTTAAGACTACACCCTAAGAAGACAAACCCGTAAAAGAAGATAATTTGGCAAACTGTTAGAAATAAGAACACGACATACTTAGAAACAAAGAAGTTTAACCGAGTCATCCCACTACTCAACGGATTTTTATACGTTTTGCGTGAAAACTCAAACCCTATCGTCATAATAAATAATGGCAGTAGAAAATAAATGAGTACACTCGCCATACTCGACATGATTCGAACCGATGTCGACCCAGTCCAAATCAATCGATTACCCACGTTTTGAAATTGACGAACACTGTCGTTTCCCAGAATCATCCCAACACTTGACGTTGAGATACTAATCATTGCAACAATGACCATTAGAATTTGAGTGATATAAAAGCCCTTCGACCGCAACAACCGATACGTATCCGCCCGAATCATATTAAGCATGGTCCGTCGCCCCCTCGTTGGTGATAATCGACTTAAAGTAACGTTCCAGATTAATGTGCTGTTTGACGATGGTTGAGACCTTAACTTGCTCATTAACCAGCATCTCAACCAACTCGCTATTATCAAGTGATAAATCATAGATGTTGAGTGTTTGCTGATCAACCACCTTGAAGTCCTGAATGCCAAGTCGATTTAAAACGGTAGCTGCGACTTGAGGCTGATCGACTTGAAGCTGAATATATTCGCGGCTCTGTTCTTCAAATTCTGCTTTGGTCAATTCCTTAACAATTGTGCCATGGTTAATAATGCCAAACCGGGTGGCCATTTGGTAGAGTTCTTCCAAAATGTGGCTTGAGATTAAAATCGTCATTTGCTGAGTCTGATTTAGTTTAACGAGGAGTTGTCGAAAATCCGCAATCGCGATTGGATCCAACCCATTAATTGGTTCATCCAAAATGAAAAAATCTGGCTTATTCAGTAACGCAATCGCAAGCCCGAGTTTTTGTTTCATGCCCAAGGAAAAATGCTTAAACTTTTTCTTCCCGGTGTCCGTTAAGCCAACGAATTCAAGCGCCTCATCAACGGCATTCCGGTCAACGATGCCTTTAATCTTGCAGTAATACACTAAGTTTTGCCGCGCCGTTAACTGATCATTGGCAACCGGTGTTTCGATGATGCTCCCCGTGCGCTTTAGTTGCTTTGAATAGTCACTGCCGGCAGTCGCCCCAAACAACATAATCTGGCCCTCATTTGGATATAACATCTGAACAATTGTTTTCAAAATCGTCGTTTTACCGGCACCATTTCGACCAATCAAGCCATAAATATCACCCTTTTGAATCGTTAAATTCACATGGTCTAACGCCCGCTGTTTGCCAAAGTTTTTGGTGACGTCATGTAATTCCAGGATATTTGTCATCAGCTATCCCCCCTTAACAACTCCAGTTTAATGGTTAGTTGTTAACAGACTCTTAATTGAAACATTAACTGTTTATTAATTAATGATAGCATAACGTCGTTCAATTCCCGCTGGCTTTATAACATTCAAGGTATAATGTACCGCATTTCACTATTCTAGATTTTATCAATCATTCATTCGGACAACCTATGTTAGAATAAACGCAATTCTAAAATACGCCTCAAAGAAAACACTTTCCATTTATGTATACAACTGCAACCAGATGGGTATGAACATCACATTATTTATCAATTTCTCAATCAATGAAAGGATAACCCCAATGGATACACAACTTACGCCGGTGCTACAAGAATTCTTGCAATCTGGGATTAGCCTAGGTGGTAGCACTCGGTATAGTCCGCAAATCTATTTACTGATGACCTGGATTCAGAATGAACCTCAAACCCAATTCAGCACATTTGTCATTAAAAAACAACTCGTTAGGCGCTTAGGAGAAAACACAATTCCAGATACCAGAATTTCGGACATTCTCAACAATCTTGTTAAGGCCAACTTACTGAATCAAACCTCCGATCATCTCAATCTTCATAGCGTTCAAAAACGCCAGATTCGTTTATCTAAAATGGAGGACATTTATACCATTACCGACTTGGGGCAACAAACGTTAACCTTTATCCGAACTCATGCCGTTACCTATCATCCAATCAAGTTAGATCCGGCATTAATCGATGAATATCTCATTTTAGTTGATGCCATTTATCATCTAAACACTTCCAAACTCACTGAACAAAGTGGGCAAAATTTAAGTACTGCCTTTGCCCGATTAGTTGACATTCACGACCAGATCATCAGTGGGATGCGCAAACTGCGAAGCGAACTAAACGGGCTTTTGGCACGATTAGACCAGGTCAACGATCCGACTAACATCACCGAATTAATTCATCGGCTAAACACCGAAGCAATTCCGAGTTTTGAACGGATGCTATCGGTTCATAAAAAACTATACACGTTTCAATCCACTCAAGGTCCAATCGATTACATCACTGCAATCGTTGACAGTGGTAAAAACGATCTTGCCAATTTAAATTTAAGTCAACGCTATTCATCCACTCAACAACGTTTATTAAATCAACAATCAGTCGAGGCAGCTTTGAAGAGACTCAACCGCGATCTTGACTCAAGTTCGACCATCAGTGCCAATAATCCACAATCAATTTATCGGTTAAATGAGGCCATTAATAACAGTCGGCTTAAGATTATCGCGCATCAACAGATTACCGCAACGTTGTCAGCCAATCGTGAATCATTATCTGCGACTATTGACGATCTGCTCGACAAGATTGAACGCTTAGTTTTAGATTTGCGGCCTAGCCCTCATCTTGCCTACGACCGTGAAGAAAATTTAGGTGATTTGACAACCCAACCACAACTTCCCGCCGTTATCTACAAACCAGCCAACAGACCAACCATGGCCGCCATCTCGCCGCATCCTTTTGGTCAACGAGAGCCGATTGATTTCGCTCACGATGCTAAAATTCAGGAAGAATTTCAATCCCTTCTTCTTAATAACTTGACGCTCCCCTTAGACCACAACCTCGAACTTCGATTTCCAGAAACACGTGACTTATTGCTAAAAATATTCAGCACGACAACCCCTCAATTTGCAAAACAATCACTATCACTGCTTCGGTTTCACAATTTATTACTGACGCATAGCGAACCCCTTCCCCAGATTACACCAATTCAAATTCACTTAGTTAATGAAAATTTTCATATTGAACTACCAACCGGTGCAATCTACTATTTTCAAAAGGAGGAAATCAAATGACACCATTCAGTGGCCGTTTGACTAAACAAGAAATTAACTTAATCAACCGCTTATTTACCTCTGGAATTGTGACTGCCAAAGTGGGCGCCGCAGATACTGATTCCCAAGTGACACACTATTTACTTTACCCGCAAAAAATTGATCATTATCTTCAATACACGTTCGGTTACCGAATTGAGCACTACAATCAATGTCTACTATTGAACTCAAACCAATTGTCATTAAAAAGCGATGAAATTGCCGTCATTTTGGCATTTATTCGGTTTGTCATCAATAACGGCACTACTGACCAAGCCTTTGAGTATCAAGCACCACTGATGCCAATCGAAGCCGTGCTTTCTGGTCTACATCTTAATTTACGAACTTCGTCAAAAACTCAAAATCGGATCATTGATATTCTCACAACTTACTTAGTGAATCAGTTTCAGGTTTTAGATTTGCAATGGTTTAGTGACGAAATCGACTCAGAAGGTGCCGGCACGCAGTACTGGGTCTACGATGATTCGTTTTTCTCTTTTGCACAGCTCTTGGTTAACCACCTTAACAATCAGTTAACAACCCCCACAAAAACCATTGACCCTCGACAACAACTCAATCGCTTGTTATTGTCACAATTCTTTTTAGATGCCACTTCTGATCCTCATTCATGGCAATTTCTTCAAGAAAACCGGTCACTGATTGCACAGGAATGGTCAATATTGACACCGTATGAGCTTGAAATCACCGATGATTATGCCATTGTATTAACTCACAATCGACGCCCATCACAATCTCAATCAACGATTACTGCCATCGGCGTTGCGCGCCAGCTTAATGCTAAAGGCCTTAATCATACACAATTGAGACAGCGAATTATCAGTGAATTTCACCATCATTATCATAAACCACCCACTTCGGCAGATATCGGCGGCGCACTCAAACAATTATGGCGACTACATTTGATTCAAATTATTGATCATCAGTATCACAAGACCAATTTGACCGATCGTTTCAGTGTCTCAACAAATCAGGCTGATCTTAACATTCGCTATTCTCGTCAATAGAAAGGAATTAAATATGAAAAAAATGAACATTTAATCCTGACCAAATGCAGTCTCCGAAATTTCAATTACTTCCATAGTTTGGACATTACGCCTGCACAGAATGGCAATTTTGCGTTAGTCGGTCACAATGGTGTTGGTAAAACAAACCTCGTTAACTGTTTTATCCCATTACTGATTAACGGCTCCCGTTCAACGCCCGCGTTCAATACGGCCAACGAAATGGAAAAACTTGGTGATACTAGCAGCGCACAACGAAACTCAAGTCGACACATGCGAACATTTGAAGGCACCGTTCTCGGTGAAGTCAACCCTCAACCCGAGCGATTGGGCTATACTTATATCACATTGCAGTCAAATCAACGAATGGTTGTCTTAGGCTTGGGAACTCAGGTCTACGCAGGCAATCCTAGTCGAACAAAGGTCTGGTACTTTGTTCTGGAAGCCGATAATTTAACCTCCCTCGAACCTATTACGCTAGTAGACGGCCATCACCCTGACCCGAACCATTTTGTTCAGGCGTTGGCTGAAACCGATTTCATTACCGAAAATCAACGCGTTTTTGGTAATCGATTTCACTCATTTGATTCCGCCGATGAATATGCCGAATACGTCGCCCGAAATGTTTTTGGCCTCCCTTTAACTGATTTAAATACCCTTACTCGAGCCTATCAAATTTTAATGACCCCCAATTTGATCTCTGGTGCAAATTCAATTTCCCCCGTTCAAACGGCGCTAAGTAGTGTTCAGGATAAATTAAATGAAGACATTATCCATAGTATGATCAAAGCGCATGATGATCAGAAAAATTATCAGTTCAAAAAACAACTTTATGCTGAATTACTGTCTGGCTCTGAATCGAATCATAGTCGCCTGTTTCGACTACACAAAACCATGCATGCTTTAAATGAAGCGTATCTTATTCAAACCAAGTGGATTCCCTATCGACAGCAATTAGCACATCACTCGGCTTTAAAAGCCGAAAACGGACAACAACAACTTCAATTAAATCAATTACTTCAGCAACTAACCAACCATGAACAACAACTTAAAGAACAAAGCGATCAACTTGATCAATATACCCAACAATTAAATGATCAGAAACAAGCCAGCGAAATACTTGATGTCTTAGGATTTCAAAAGGAACAAATTTTGGAAAAAGTAGTTGCTATCGAAGAAAAAATGAACCTTATCGTCGAGCAACGTCACCAGATTGAAAAGTTAACAACAACTAAACAAGCATTATCAGATCAGTTATCAACTTTAAAATCTAAGATGACCCAGAGCTACCAAAAACTACTGACGTTACTTAAACCTTTTAAACACCTGCAATCAAGAAGTTCGTTCGCATCCAGCATTGAATTTACCCAAAACCTAGCTCAGTATCTTGACCAATTAAGAGTCCAGCGACGTCAGTTAAGTGAATTGCAGTTGCAATGGCAACGCGCCTTTAAGTACAGTCATCTCTTTACGGATACCCAAGATCAGATGGCCTCAAAAATTGACCAAATTATCCAGAATCATAACAATCTCTACCACGCGCTACAACAAGCAAACCAGACTATTCATCAACAAGGACTCGCCACAATTGACCATGATGCCAACCAAATCTTACATGAAATCAAAAGCGTGCAGGCCAATTATCCCGATGTTCGCATTGATCAACAACAACTCGATCAGGTGGACACTCAAATTAGTACTATTTCAACGATCAACACCGAAATAGATCAAGTCAACACTGAATTTAACACCATCTCAGAACAACTCACCACAAGTCTGGCGGCATTTGATAAAAGCAACGCAACTGACCTAAATCATGAAAAAAAACAGCTTCAAGAAAAACTAATTAAGGTCGAGAACAGCGTGACTCACTTCAACAAAGCAATCGACGCACAACTTCCTCAAAAAATTAAAGAAGTTCAAAATGTCATCGATAATATGAATCTGGAACGAGATGACCTTAAAGCAAAAATTGCGATTCAAACCGAAAACCAACAACAACTTCACGCTGACTTGAAAAGTACCACAGAAAAACTTGATCGATTCACAGCTGACATGCAAAAATTTCTTAAACATGCCCGACCTTGGTTAACTGAATCACTAACTGATTTTATTGCGCTTCAAGAAAAAAGAGCGGAAAAATCAATCTCCGAGTATGTACGACAGATTGAAAAATTAAAAGCGCTGACCAACCCTTATTAAACCTAACCGCGATAGTGCCGACCCTCTAACACCTCAAAACCGATCACTCAACGAACTGCTTCAAGGAATCGGAATGTCCGAATTAGCAATTGTCGCCGGTGACTTGGTTTTTCAAGATGAGCAAGATGTCTACCAGCTTAATTTTGATTTACCAACACTCAAAGCCAATGTCAAAAAGCACGTTCCAAACGACCAAACCCACTTATTGGCAACTGATGAACTCGGAACGTTTTGTGCTGCTGTTAGCCACCAAATGTTTAAACAGCGAGATTACCTGCAACAGATCAATCAAACGATGCAGCAAAATAACGAACGGGCCGATATTAAATTCAAAATTGAATTAGATTATCAGCGCAGCAATCGTCAGGGAAATCATCAACCCGTTTTGACGGAAACCGCATTAACCGAAATTTTTGACATCAATGACACCAAAATGCCTGAGTTTAGAAGCCTGATGCAACATAAGCTCGAATTTGCGACCAGACAAGAACGTGATGATCTGCAAACTTGGTTGCTTGAAGAATTCGACTATCGAAATTGGTCCACGATGAACATCTTGGTTAAATTGCCAGGCACTACCGACTACCGTATCTTAACCAACCCTGTTCTTAAAACTAAACTCTCCAGCGCCCAAAAAACGCATGCAACCCTCATTCCGTTATTGATTATCGTCAAGATTATTTTGGATAAATGTGAACTTAAGGATGCACCCCGTTTACTGTTCCTTGACGATTTTGCAGGCCGTCTGGATGATGAAAACGCACAACGCCAGCTTGATATAGTGGCTGCATTTGACTTTTCGTTAATCACGACCCGCCCCGGGAACGATTATTCAACACTTTTGGCTGATAATATAGAAAATACGATTTATCAAGTTCAGGCTGGAAATTCCGATGGCGGTGTTTTCCCCATTAATACCGTTTCGATCATTGGTGCGTGGCATCGATAATCAATCAGATTGAAAGGGGCAATCAAACATAATGACCGAATATCAACAACGCTATACTGAACGAACCAAGCAACCCGCACCGAAAAATGCGTCAATGCTTGAACCGTTATTTACCAAAATTCAATCCGGTCAACCGCTCGCAACCTTAATGATGGAAACTGCGCGCTGCCAGTTACCGGCACACACCTTAATTGATGATAAGACAGCCAGTGCCCGTGCATTACGAGCCTATTACCAAAATATCATCAAATTCGAGTTCAACGATACTGTCAACTTTCGACAGTTAAATCTCATCACCGGAACCATTACAACTGCAAACATTATTCAAACCAACTTACCGCAACCAGTTACCCTGAACAGCCAGCAAACGCAATCTGATTTCAATCACCTTATCGAATCCGATTTAGCGACCGTCTACATTATTGAAAATGCAAACGTCTTTTTGGAACTCATGCTTGCACTTCCCGATATCAGTTTCATTTGCGGTAATGGCAACAACTCAAATCAGGCGCTGATTCAATTACTACAGATTCTGGAAAATCGTTTGATTTCACTACACTATTTAGGCGACCTTGATACAGATGGCATTCAAATCGCCGAAACTTTATTTCAAAAACTCAACAAAACTGACATTTCAACTTTTCTATCAATTCAAACAATGGCCAATGTCAACCGATGGGTAATTAATGGCAAGTTTCATTCTAAAAAACGGACTAGGCAAAACCGGTTCCAACTTGCAGCATTTCAACATCAAGCTGACCGGATTCACACTTCTGGCATTTATGTTGAACAAGAAGAATTATTTGATGACTATTGTCGTTTAATACGAGAACATACTACGACAACTAGTTGAAACCACATTTAACGATCACAAAACAAGCGGTATGATGGCCGTCCTAATCGACGCCATCATACCGCTTTAATTTTATTGACGATGTCTATCCGGAATAAAAGACCATTACTTGTAATAAGCGATGCGCTACCGATACTTCGCCACGATCAACTGATTATTCCGAAACTCCGCTAAGTACACGTCTTTGATACTTTCAATTCCTTGGCGTCTCAGCGCCTCAACCAACCAGTCTTGATCCTTATCCATCAAATCCAGGACATCGGGATCAACCGTTCCATCCGTAATCACCGGAAATTTAACATTGGTATCACCCTGATTGACAACAGTTAACTGCCCATTTTGTTCAAGAATCGCCCGTTTAACGAGGGCGGTATCAATCACACCGGCCATCCGGAGTTTTAAAGCAACGTCTTTAGCCGAAATATTGGCTTTCAAACAATTATCGACTAAAATTTCACCGTTACGAATCACCGTAACTGGCTCACCGTTTAAAAACTTTTGGATATGCTGACTGTGAATCGTCAGGTAGCGCATGATTAAAATCAGCAATGACCAGATTAACAGGACCAACACAAACTGAATCAACGTGATACTAGGATTATAGAGCACGCCACCAACAATACCACCTAAGACGTAGTTTTGAATCTGATCCATAGCGGAGGTTGGCGCCAAATTACTCTTCCCCGTTAGGTTAATCAACACCGTGATAAACAAAAAGCCAATCACTAATTTAATCAAAACATCACTATACGCAAACATCTAATTGCCTCCCACAACTTTAACTTGAGTATTTGTCAGTTGAAGATTAATCTTCTCGGTTAAAAAACCCGACTGATCATCGTTATACAGCACCCGGTAGTACTGATGAGTTTTACCGTTTCGAACCAGCATACTGTCACTCGCCGTCGTGGTATTGGTTTGGAGGTCCTTAGGTGATACGTGGTTTCGTTTGCCAATTTTGGTCAAAATGCCGAGCACGTTATTGTTATTATTCCGGCTACTTTTAAGGGCCGAAAAACTTTGGAATTGAAAGCCAATCATCAACAGACTCGCAATCAAAAAGATGACGGTTAAATCACGGTATTTAACCGCAGTTCGATTCCGAAAATACCTGAGAAACACGATAAACGCTGCAATCAAAAGCACCGTCAAAATCGTTAATCGAATGTAACTGATGGTGAAATTTTGATCTTTTAAATAAGTATACGTATAAAAGGTCACGCAAAAGCCCCCGTATTGGAAATTGATGTGACGTCATTATAACGCGAATTGAATATCGATACCAACGCCACTCGTAACGCCGACGCTAACGCTAACAAAAAACATCACCGACGATTCCTGAAATAACAGAAATCGACGGTGATGTTTGATTATTGGTCAGTTAACTGACCCTTAGCCACACGTGCAAAAACTAGTCACTACAAACAACCGCTCTCTTGTGCGACAACTTTTGCGGACAATTCATTGGCCAACTTCATGGCGTTCGGGAATGACTGCCCCTGACTCAGGCCCGCCAAAAGGCCACCACAATGGGCATCGCCGGCACCAATGGTATTCCCAACCACGGTTTCTAACGCGGGAACCGTTTTAACAGTAGTACCATCGCAATAACAAGCGCCCTGATTGCCAAGGGTCACAATGACCGGACAGTGGGTCTGATCATACACTCGTTGCATGGCAACTTTTAGCGGTTGTTGCGTCGGATTAAACTGTTCAAACTCAACTTCATTACAGTGAATCATGACGTTAACGGTCAGCAACTGGTCACGAATGGCTGGTGCTAAATAACTGATTCGCGGTGACGCATCGAATAGTATGGTGATTGCCGGCTTTTGGCGATGAATTCGTGCCAATATCTGGTCGGCAATGACTGGATTCTCCAGTTGGTAACCACTGATGTACACGTACTGATAATCTGTTAAATCAATCCGCTCAAACCAATCATCATGCCAAATTTGATCAACGCCTGAAATCGTTAAAAAGGTGCGTTCACCATTGGGTTCAACTAACGATAAATCCCACCCATTGTCAGCATCATTAACTGAAAGCAACTCCGGAATATCAGCATGTTCAAGAAATTGACGGACAACTGTCGCATACTGGCCTTGACCAACCGGGACAAATAGGTCCGCTTTTACACCAGCTGTTCTCATTGCCCCATAGACGTTAATTGCCGAACCGCCAACAATATTGGCTTGAAAGTTGCCGGTAACGTCCTCACCCGACCGTGGTAATTGGGGAACTTTTACCACAACATCCACGTAAGCCGCCCCTAAAATTAATGTTTTCATTCAGCAACCCGCTTAACGTTAAGTTGACGAGTACGAATGAGCTTAACGATCACCATGCAAATAACGGCCGCAATTGCTGCATGAACACCCCTAAACTGTTGTCCCGGAACATTCCATGCGCAAATGGTCCCGACCATACGGCGTTGTTGGTAAACATAAAACCAGTCGTGAGCGCAATTAACCATGAAACAATGCCGCCCCAATTATAACGAACAGGTGACGCAGTCGTCATTAAGTTCATATCATAACCGGTTCGTCGGAACATCACGCTATCACAAAGAAAAATGGCGACCCAACTAGCAAGACAAATGCCCAAGAAGTTTAAGAATAATTCGAAATTACTTAAAAAGTTACCGGAAATAAATAGCACGTACACCGGAATCAAGATCACGATGACCCCATGAACGGCTAAGGATGTTCGCTGAGAAACTCGAATCCCAATCGTCGCTAAATTGATGCGTGCCGAGCGCAATGACACAATACACTGTGGTACTAAGCCACCTGCAGCAACCAAGAAATAAATCACACCAATCCAGCTCGGTAAGACCTGATACATTGCATCAAACGGATTACTTGCCACAGCCAGGGTTGGGTCAATCGTACTCAGTAACACACCACCAGCCATTAGGATGAATAATGGCACGGCACCCCCTAAAGTCGTATGACAAAACGTCGCCGCTGGTTTCGTCGTTGGCTTAACGTAGGCGCCCCAATCGGCGGCTGCCATTGACCACGAAATGCCAGAACCAGCTGCAACGATACTCACTGCCGGTAAAAAGCCACTCAACCAACTATTACTAGGTGCAGCTAACGCAACTTGCCAATTGGCTTTGACTAAGAACAGGACTAAGATCACTGCAGTTACGACGCCGAATATCCAACTCAACCAAGTTTGAATCAGCGCCAATGTCGCTTCTTTGAGCAAACCTGATAAGAGTACAAAACTGCCAAAAATAAGCAAGGCAATCAACGTTGTGACGTTGTTTTTAGGTAGTCGAATCACTTGAAACAGCGATACCAGCAACAATGTTCCCGTAATGACGTTAACGGCTAACCAGCCAACCATATTAAACCAGGCAATGGCATTCGGAATCTTATTGCCATGAGTCCCGTACGCTGCTCGACTTAACTTAAACGTCGTCACGCCTTCGCGTTGACCAATCATAGCTACCCAGCCAGGGACTAAGAATGACAATGCCCCAACTAGTGCTGCTAAAATGGCTTGGATAAACGAAAGCCGATAACTCACAATAATGGCACCATACACAAAGCCCATCACGCCAATATTAGCTGCAAACCAGTTGTAGAACAGTTTTCCTGGTGTTAATGTTTTATCACTTTCTGGTACTTTGATCACTTGATCATCCATAACTACTGACGCCCCTATTTCATCTGAATTTGGTACTTCAACATCCGTTCAGCGTAGACGTGAAGTTGGTGTTGTGGGTTACTGTCATCAATCAACTGACACCAAGCAGGTGAGATCGATTTAACGCCATTCTTAGCGCCACAAATCGCAGTCGCCATCGCGCCAATCGTGTCTGTGTCACCACCAAGGTTGGCCGCCATTAGTGCAGCATCGTGAACGTTGCGGCAATAATAGGCGATGGCGACCGCTGCCGGTACACTTTCAGAAATCATTGTCCCCGTGCCAACTAACTCGTAAATGGCACGACTAAAACCTTTGGCGTCTCCAACATACTGATCAGCTAGGCCGATTGCGAGCGTCAACCGCGACCGGGTTTTCGCAGCCCAAGTTGAGGCGCCTAACTGAAATCCCCGGTCGTTACATGCCAAGGCAAAGTGAACAATGTCATCCCAAGAATAGCCAGCAATCGCGGCCGTCACTGCTCCCGCAACCATTGCAGCACCACTATAAGCAACGTCACTTGAATGGGTAACTTTAGTGACGGCCGTGACCGTCTTAATCAACGTTTTCAACTGATACGGTTGAAACAAGGCCCCAATCGGTGCGATTCGCATTGCCGCACCGTTCGTTAATGCCCGGTTTGTGATTGCGCTCGCATCAATTCCAGCTTTGATTGCATTCAAGGCCGCTTTACTACTGGGACCTAAAATATTACGCGACCAAGCATCAACGGCATCAGCCCACGACACTAAATGCGTCCCTAATACCTGTTGATCTGGCTGCCAATCCGTTTCGATCAGCGCATCCAAAATCACTAGGGCCTGCTGGGTATCATCCGTATACTGACCACGACCGTAGTTAACGGCAACCTCGTTGCTTGAGGGCCCCGGCAAAAAATCGGTGATTTCACCCAATTCGTGGTGAATTCGCTCCACTGGCCAAAGTTCTGACGGCATGCCCATGGCGTCACCAATCGCTTGCCCATATAGCGTTCCTAAAATTCGATCTAACCGTTGTGCGCGTTCATCCATGATGTGTCGCCTTTCTGTAGTGCTAAGTTTCAAAACCATCTAATAGCAGTTTTATATCTTAGAAGAAATAACCCACTTTACCGATACTTTCAATTGATCAACCCACTGTTTTGCTGAATCATTAGCGTTGATCTCGTTGCGCTAATCACTCCCATCTAGTGGTCTATCCGTATTTTAGCAAACGGACTAGGCCACTTTCAAGAACGATTGTTCGAATCCTAAAAGTCGGCACAATGCGCGACATCTGTCATTTGAAACAACGAGCTTGCTATTTTGAGTCATCATTTCACTTAGCCGATTATGTTAAAATAAGATAAAGCTCCACAAAGGGGGAATCAGCATGAATCACCGGTTATTCTGGGGAATCAGTTTATTATTCAGTCTGCTAACAATGAGCGCACTGAGCGTTAACGCCCATGCAAAATCATTTCGCATTAATCAATATCACGTTCAAATCAACCTTCAAAAAAATGGTGATGCCTTGGTCCACCAGCAAATCACCTACCACTTTAACGGAAATTTTAATGGTGTCTACTATAATCAAGATACCGCTGGCATCGGTCGGTTATCACAAACAAAGGTCACCGTTGGCAATCAGCAGCTCCGGCAATCGACCAGTGGGGCACCTCAAACTTATTCACTCACTCAGCAACGCAACAACACACGATTTAAAGTCTATTATCCCGCGCACAACCAAACCGTGACGTTTAATTACCAATATCGTTTGGGTGGCGTCATCACGAATTACCGCGATACGGCCGAAATGAACTGGAAAATTATCGGTTCAGCTTGGGACGTTGCGTTGAAAAACGTCCGCATCAATGTGCAGTTACCAGCTCAGCACATCTCAACCTTACAGGCTTGGACTCATGGGCCACTTTCAGGTCAGACTAACGTTTCCAAAACCCGTGGCCAAGTCACGATGACAGTTGCAACCGTTCCGGAAAATACCGCGGTGGAAAGTCACCTTCTCTTTCCAACCACGGTGACGCCAACGGCACCAACGAAGGCAACCAACCGTAAACAAGCGGCTCAGCAACTAGAGGCCAAACTCGCTCGTGAAGCGAATCAAAAGCGCCAACTGACGGTTTTGATACCGTTGATTCTAACCGTTATCCTACTCCTTGCAGCTGCCGGCCACCTATATGGCCAATGGCGCTGGTTCAAGCATCACGCTAAACACCAAGTCAACGAGCTTCCCGTTGTGCACCGGTTCGATATTCCGCATTATTCACCCGTGGCCTCCCAGAGTATTTTGACTCGCCAAGCACCCAATACCAAGGCATTTTCAGCCTGGTTACTCGAACTCGCCGCTGCTGGGGAGCTTCAAATCATACCCGAAGCAGACACCTACCGACTCACGGAAACTGATAAACTCACCGCGGTTCATCGAAAAGACCCGTTACTTCACTTTATGTTCAACGTCATTGGTCAACCAGATTCTGACACTCATCTGTCGACCGTCACTTTGGCCGAAATCAGTGACTATCAACCCACCGGCGATAGTAACCCGTTATTAGATCACTTTGATGATTGGGCAGATCAACAATACCAGGCAGTCACCGAATACAACTTCTTTGATAAACTGAACCAACAAATTCGGGTTCATGCCCACCTCTTGTTGTGGTTGAATTTCACACTGATGATTTTGGGCATCCTTACCAGCGCCTTCATGGGTCACTCAGCCTGGATCAGCACCGGTATTATCCTAACAGTCCTCATTTTCGGACTAAGCTTAGCGGTATCACTTTCAGCATTCTGGGGACTATCACCGTACACTCAGGCTGGCGAAGAGGCAGTGGCCGAAGTTAAAGGCTTCAAACTGATGATGACCGATATTGGTCAGTTCGACCGGTCACAGGTTGGTGACTTGATTTTGTGGGAGCAACTTCTCCCCTATGCCGTATCACTGGGTGTTGCTAAGCAGGTGATCAAAGCGATGCAGACTGAGTTTACACAAGCCGAACTCATTGATGGCTTATCAATCTACTACCCACTGTTCTTCTACGGAAACTTTGGCACTAATACCTTTAGTACCAGTTTGACAGTGACTTTGGCAGTGCCATTACCAGTAGCGATAGTAGCATATCGGGTGGTAGTGGTGGCTTTAGCAGTGGTAGTTCTGGCGGCTTTGGCGGCGGTTCTGGTGGTGGCGCTTTTTAACCTAGTAATCACTGCAATCACTCAAAAATGAGCGCACGACTTCGGCCTGAACTGGTTCGAAGTTGTGCGCTCATTTAATTCAATAATAAGTCCAAGTGTAATCAATCATTGCCCATCCGCATCATTGACGAGCACAATTCGTCCCGGTGCATGACGCGTTTCTAACAACTGGTGACCCTCAATCCCCCCCGCTAAAGTAAAAGGCAGGGTCTTAAAAATTGGTATCTTAAGTTGACCATTCTCCAACATCGTTGCAAGCGCCGTTAGTGCTTCGTGATCGTGACCGGCGTTCAGTGGTCGAATATGCTCAAACGTAACGTGTTTGGTACCAAAATCGGTCTCATCGCCAACTGAAGCAGCACTTCCGCCATCTCGAATGACATCTCGTAACAGTTCCGCATTGTGGCCGTTCAACGCCGCGTTAATGGCGATATCAGCCCGGTCCGCAAACTTAGCGTTAAGGTTTTCTCGATCATAAAACCCAATTTCATCCAACGGCAGTGCCTCCAGCAAAGCCTGATTGCGTGACGAACCAGTTCCAATGACGTCAGCACCCAGTTGTTTAGCAACCTGAACAACTAAGGACCCAACACCACCCGTTGCCCCGTTCACGAAGACCGTATCACCCGTTTTAACGTGGGTGAATGTCGTCACGGCGTTGTACGCCGTAATCCCTGGGGTTACCAAGGCAACGGCTTCAGCTAAACTCGCATTATCAGGCTTTTTAACCGCCCGTTCGGAATCGATCACGACGTATTGCGCATACGCCGGACCGCCATGGCCAATCGCAACATCGCCAAGTTGGAACGCCGTGACGGCCGAACCAACTTCAACAACTTCGCCGACCACGTCACGACCCGGTACGATTGGCAAACGGCCACGGCCAAAATCACCGGCTCGTTGACTACGTTCAAAATTATTTAACCCCACCGCCAACGTTTTCAATAAAATGTCATGATCCGTTTGCAACGTGGGTTGTGGTTGCCCAAGTATTTCAAAAACTTCGGGTCCGCCAAAATGGGTATAGCCAAATGCTTTCATCAATTACCGCCTCCTTAAAATTGGTTCAGTCCACTACAGCTTTATTGTACCGATTTTCAACGCCAATTTGAATGAATTAGCTTACCAGATTGTGCGTTTGCCATTAATGGTCTTGGGCTTTTCAGGTAACCGATGGTAAACCCACAGTGTCCGGCAAGCAAAGAAGATGGCAACGACACCCACAACATAAAACCACGGGTTATTCCCAACCGTGAAGTACGGACTAGCAATCGCCCACATATTGGTTGGTAGAAATGAATTCACCGTGCCAATTAAAATCACGATTGCAAGCCCCATCGAAGCCCCCAAACGAGTGCCCCGCTTTTCCCAGTACAGGCCTGGCATAATACCCATTAAAATATTGGTGAAGATATACCACTTGAACATTGCCGGATCGTTCATAAAGACGCGGAACAGGTTAACACTAACCACCATGACGACGACCCAACCAAAACGCGCAACCAGGCGTCCGTTGTACTCACATTCGGCCCAAACACATCGTCGCGTTCTCGATAAACACACATCGTGAGGTTGTAGACTTCAAACAACGTCCAGACAACTTCTGCAATCGAGGCAAACGTGAACACCCAAAAACCACCGAGCGCGTGCGACGCCAAGGCAAATACAAAGATTCCCATGGAATCGATGCCAAAATAAAACGAGTGCATCAATAAATTATACGGTGACTTACCTTCCCGGTTCACCAACAAAAAACTATAAATAT
Organism: Secundilactobacillus similis DSM 23365 = JCM 2765; assembly: GCF_001311075.1. GTDB lineage: Bacteria > Bacillota > Bacilli > Lactobacillales > Lactobacillaceae > Secundilactobacillus > Secundilactobacillus similis. Next base: position 5,948 of record NZ_BBAD01000041.1, on the reverse strand, counting down.
ACTCAATAAAGCCAATCGCAAACGTTAACCCTGCCACTAAAATATGGCCTATAAAATGCGGATTACTACTCGAAAACGCCGTTACAAACTGTTGCAGTTGATAACCGGTTCCATGATAACTTCCAAATAAACTTTGACACACTGACCACATAATTAACTACTCCTTTTTCCATTTGTGAATTATCATAGGCTGTTTTAGAATAGGTTTAGCTACAAAAATCAAAAAAGTGTGCATTATCTTTTAGGAGGGTTATCTTGGATCAACGTGTGCGTAAAACTCGCCAACGACTTCGAACGGCACTCTTTGAGTTACTAGAGCAACAATCAATTGAGTCCATTACCACGACCAAACTCTGCCAGGTTGCCGGCATTAGTCGACGAACCTTTTATATTCACTACGGCAACGTTACCGAAATTTTCGAAGACTACGAAAACGACATGGCAAACTTAGTTGCGCAACGGTTGACGCAAACGGAAGGGAGTGCCGCTAAATTACTTGAAACATTTGACCAAATCTTAATGGCCAATTTCAAAGGGTTCAAGTACCTCTGCCTAAACGAAAAACACCATCAGTTGATGGATCGAATTCAACGCATGCTATTTCAAACTTTTTCGACGTCCCTATTTGATGCTGAATTAACCGGGACTCAACAAATTATTCTTAATACACTAACCACCGGATTGATCAACGCCTATGTTTACTGGTTCGCGCATCCGGATGCCTTAAGTTATGACGAGCTCATCCAGGTTAACCAGCGGCTGGTCGAGACTTTGATGACTGAAATAACGCGTTAACAAAACGAGACCATCATTTGACAACATCAAATGACAGCCTCGTTTTTTGGATAAATTTGTTTATAAAAAACTTTATTGAACCCATTCCGTCAAAGCCTGACGACTCAGATTATTGACCCGTTTACCCGTTTCAATAGTAACGTTGGGATGGTGCTGTTGTAATTCACGCACTGATTGATCGATTGCGCTTGAACCGGAAGTGGCAAACGGAATCACGACTTTACCAGTGAAATCATAAGTTGATAAAAATTGGTCAATGATTCGAGGTGCTTTGCTCCACCAAATTGGGTATCCCAAATAAAGCACATCAAAGTCAGTACTAAATGCTGTATCAGCTAGCGCTGGTTGTGGCGTCGATGAATCATTTTGTTCCCGGTTCGCGCGTGATTGATCATCGTGCCAATTCAAATCAGCCTCAGTATACGGCACTGCTGCTTTAATTCGGTAAACTGGTACTTGCAGAATTTCGCCTAAAACGGTTGCCTGATTAAACGTGGTATTGGTATTTGAAAATACCGCAATGGCCTTTTTCGACATTGTTGGTCGCCCCTTATTAAGTAATTAAAGTTCGACATTCTTGTTTCGAGCTTTAAGATTATTATAGTTCAATTTTTAAAGAACGTTTTATTATGACACTCATTTAATTTTTAAAACAATGACTTAATTCCTAATAATTGTATATAACAAAAAGCTTTTTATCAACTAATTGATTCAAAGCTCACTTGAATTAGTGGTTTTGAAACGGCGTTAGGCAAGTCTTTCACCAATTGGTCTTCTATCAAATGCTTATCTTGCTGAGTCAGCGGTTGCCAATGTTTAACGGTCACCGTGACCCCTTTTCGGCTTTGTTGATGTTGCCAATAACCAATCACCACGCCATGTAGCAAGATTGGCGCCATAATCAACCCGTTCTTCGTCCAAATCGTTTTTTGGTGTTCGGGTGTGATGAGCCAGTTTTTATCAGCATAACCCGTGAAGCAGGCATCAAATCGCGCCGCTAACTGACAGGCAGGTAACTCACCATTTGGCACAGTTGTCGTCGTCATGCTGAGATTCTGACCTGCAACCATCATGTGAGGTAATTTTGCGGTTACTTGCTGCCAAGCCGGCCGTGCCTGCGTGATTCGAATCCCTGACCATTTGCAAAAATCCGCCAGTGATACCGGACCAAAACCCTCAATGTAGCGTTGTATCAAGACAGGCAACGCTGTTTCAACTGGTAGTAGCGGTAACTGATTGGCAATCACCACATAATTTTGAGTCGTTGATCGGGCGTCAAAGTACAACCGACCGCGGGCGACCAAAGTCTGCAACACGGCGTAGATCAAGTTATTGGATTTCACATCCGTTGGTATTAGTGGTGTTAATAACGCAACCACTTCAGTTTTAGTTAACCGTGGTTTAGTAACCAGTTGATTCTGGATTAAAGTAGCTAATTCCGCCACTAACGTTTCATGACCTAACAAGTAAGTTTTCGGTAACGTCTCAGTCTGGCGAGCAGAAATCACTAATTGCCAATCCGACAACGTCAATAACTGGTGGGTCCACCGCTGTGCCCAGGACCGGACAACGGGTTGCTGATCGTACCAGTTGTGGAGGGTTTCAATTGGTGTATGGGTGCGCAAGCTAAGGTTAAGATCTGCCTCACGCGCTTGCTGAGCCTGAATACCGATTGTCCGGGTCAAGGCCCGCTTCGAATCCTGGGTCACACCGAAACCAAGGTGCCTTAGCCGTAATTGTTTTAGTTTTTGTTGATCCATAAACTGTGATCTCCTAAGTTTTTGTGATATACAACGTTCTCAAGTAACCAATCACGTTCTTGTTGTTTAATGAACAATCGAATTCGGACTTTCTCAAACACACAGTTAATTATAGCATAGCCAGATTGTAACAATGATATTTGAGGCTACCTTAGATTCAACGGCTATCTGATTGCCTAATCTCTATTTTGTTATATACATAATCGTATTGGGACACCATGTGCTGATTATTTTGAGTTCATCTTGAAACCCAGCGATTACCGGGACTAGTTAATCAAACATTAACCTTAAAGTGACTGTAATTTTTTTGATAAACGGCGTATAATAGGCAGAACTTGGGTCGTTATCGGCACACTTACACGACACCCAATCCGATTGGAGGAATTACCGTGTCAATCAGCATGGTTTGGCAATCATTTATCACATCACTACTACTCGACATTTTAGTGATTGTTGGTGCAACATCGTTACTCTACTGGGTTAATGATCGCACAATACATAGTAACATCGTTCAACATCGAAAACTTATTATCGGCCTTGGTGGTGTTGCCTACATCGGCCTACTCTATGCGCTTCAAGCTTTCCACTACGCGTTAGATCCAACCACCGCAGCATTTGGCTTCATTGGACCTTCCTTAACTTAATGCTTCTGGCGATGTATCTGATTATCATGGAAACCGGAAGTTGGCTGGAGGTCGTTTTGTGGATCACGCTGACGGGCATCTACTTTTTCTACTACAGCTCACCAGTCACCGTTTTTGGGGTAAGTGCCTACTTAGTATGGGCAGCAATTCTGATTATTTTACGCCGACGTGGTCAGGTGATTAAATACAACCGAATCGCTTACTATGGCGTCATGCTGGCATTTGGCATCGCCGGATTTCTCACGATCTATGACATGTATCCGCGACAGTTTGATTTCTGGTTTATTATTCGCCAATTTACCGCGTATATCGTTTTAGGCATCACTGTCGGCGAATTCAGCCGTTTAATGGTGGCAACTGATCGCCGAGAAGACAATCTGCGTAATCGGGCAAGTCACGATGAACTGACAGCCCTCGCAAACGTTGGGACGTTTAATCGAGATACGCTCAATTTGTATCGTCAATTCAAACGGGAACACGACCCGTTCACCATGTTTGAAATCGATTTGGACCATTTCAAGGCAATCAACGATCAGTATGGTCATCTCAAAGGAAACGTGGTTTTACAGGCCGTTGCAACCGAGCTACAACAGACCGTCAAGCAGCTTGACCAGCATGCCAAAGCTTACCGATTAGGTGGCGAGGAGTTTTGCCTCATTGTTCAAGCCGTCCTATCAAGTGACGATGTTGCTAGAATTGCGCTAGCTTTTCAAAGTCACCTTGCTCAACTTCAACTCACACAAGTTGACGCCGAACTCACGTTAACGACCTCAATCGGTTGTGCTACGGTTAAGCCACAGCATAATAAATACTTTGATGTCTACGCTGAAGCTGATCGCTATCTTTACCTCGCTAAAGACGGTGGTCGCGACTTAATTGCAGTTGAGGGCGACTTATTGCCCCGTCATTCGGCCTAACAGACCGCAATCATTAACAGGTTTACTATTTCGGGTTACAATAATCATATTGCTACTCAACTCAGGAGGAAACTTAATGACTCGTCAACGCGCTTTTTGGTTAATGCTTTTAGTAACTGCCGCTTGGGGCGCGTCTTACATGTGGATGAAACTCGCCTTAGCTAGTGTTGGCCCATTTATGTTAGTTGGTCTACGTTTTAGCATCGCGTTTGTCGTAACCAGTCTCGTCTTTTGGCGCTTACTCAACTGGCCATCACGCAATGAAGCCATTGCAAGCTTGATTTTAGGCACGTTGCTTTTTAGTCTCTTTTCACTTGTGATGACAGGCCTCGAACACACAGATGCTTCCACTGCCGGCTTCTTGCTAAGTACAACTGCTGTTTTTGTCACCATTTTAGATACCATTCGACAACGCATCTGCCTCGGCCGGTCACTTTAATCACAACGCTAACTGTAATTGTGGGATTGTACTTCTTGGTCGCCAACGGAGGCGGGCTTCACCTCAACGTTGGCGCGTTGTTTTGCTTGGGCTGCGCCGCACTCTATGCCGTTTATATCCTCTATTCAGATCGCTTAAGCCGCCATGGTCAAGCCACTTTCAACGTCAGCATCTGGCAATTAGGCGTTGCTGGGGTTGAAGGCCTCTGTTTAGGGACGCTCACCTCCGGCTTTCAACTGCCACAAACGGGTGCACAATGGGGCGCGGTTCTCGCCCTTGGAATTATCTGTAGCGCTTTTGGTTTTGTTGGGCAAAATGCCGCCCAGCGTTACCTAACCCCTGAAACCGTTAGCTTAATCTATTCACTAGAACCAATCTTTTCAGCGATTTTTGCGTTTCTGATGCTCGACGAAGTGTTAACAGGCATCCAGTACCTCGGCGCTGCACTCATCTTCGCCAGCATCGTGATTTCCGAAGTCGTTAAAGCGCATCAACCACTTAAAGCATAACTGTACAACACGCAATCTACCGGCTCACCCTGTTTCGCCCCTGGAAAACGCATTTGCGATGATTCCAGAGGCATTTTTAATTTAGAAAGGAATTCACCTATGACATTTAACGTTCATCAAATCAACCCGTTGCCCGTTAGCAACCTGGTTGATAATTACATTTCATTTGATCTGGAGTTTGCTGAAACCAAGTCTGATCAAAGTCACTTACCACTTCAAATCGCGCAATTGCCGTAATCAACGGGCAGCCACAACGCAACCGGTTTAACCGATTCGCTTACTTCAAGGACATGCTCCCCACCGACTTCATTCGCGGCATGGAACTCGCGGATATGACGCCAAAAACGTATCGTAAATACGGGGATATCAACGACATTATCAAACACTTTTTAAAATGGTGGTTTGACGCCAGCAAAAAGGTTCCTCATCCAGAAGCTAACCAATATGCGCAGCTACTCCCCGTTCTCGGCTATAACATTAACAGCGACTTAACGACTCTGGTCAACTACCTCCCAGACGATATCCGCCCTAACCAAAATGCCAAAAATAAGCTCAACTACTTTGACGTTGAACAATTCGTCGCCAAATCCATGGGCGCGGATCGAATCTCACTCCAGTCACTTGCACACTTACTCAACGTGGAAACCGGCCAACCACACCATGCCGATAATGATTCGTTGACCTGTGCTACCATTTACGAACTATTGAAAGCACGGTTCACAACCCAAGCGAACACCAAATTATCATTGGTTGATCGAAACTTTCGGTCTAGAATTGATCAAATTGCTGATCAACAATCGGAACCTGAGTTAACTGTCTTGCCTCGACGAAAGAGCATTCGAAGTAAACAAAAAGTAAGCCATGAGTCGTAAACAGACTGTCGC